>CAIZKA010000236.1 GCA_903933395.1 uncultured beta proteobacterium
AGCCGGAATACGGCACCTGTGTCGACATGCTGACCAAGGCCGCCATCAAGGAAATGATGATCCCGTCGCTGCTGCCGGTGTTGGTTCCGGTCGTGGTCGCGGTCGTCATGAACTTCCTCATGCCCCCGCTGAACGGTGTCGGCGCGGGCGTTCGCGCCCTCGGCGGCGTGCTGATGGGTACCATCGTCACCGGCCTGTTCGTCGCCATTTCGATGACGACCGGCGGCGGTTGCTGGGACAACGCCAAGAAGTACATCGAGGACGGTCACTTCGGCGGCAAGGGTTCCGAGGCGCACAAGGCGGCCGTGACCGGCGACACCGTGGGCGATCCCTACAAGGATACGGCGGGTCCGGCAGTGAATCCGCTGATCAAGATCATCAACATCGTGGCACTGCTGATTCTGCCGCTGGTGGTGTGATTCCGGTCATCATGATCGAACGGACGGGCAGCCTGCGGGCTGCCCGTTTTTTCTTGGCGCTGGCCGTTCTGGCCGGCTCCGGCAGGGTTTGGGCGCAGTCCGCACAACCGGAGGCCGCCAGCGGCTTCGCGCCGCGACCCGCGGTGACCAGCGCCGGCTTTATGGTCGTCACGGCGAATGCCCATGCCACCGATGCCGCCGCAGAAATTCTGCAGCTGGGGGGCAATGCCCTGGATGCCGCGATCGCCGCGCAATGGGTGTTGAATCTGGTTGAGCCGCAATCGTCCGGCATCGGCGGCGGCGGATTCATGTTGCACTGGGATGCGGCGCATCGTCGCGTATCGGCCTGGGATGGCCGCGAGACCGCTCCCCGTGGCGCCGGCGCCGACTTTGCGCGTCGGCCCGACGGTACGCCGGCGACGTTTGCCGAGATTCTGGCGACCGGCAATGCGGTCGGCGTGCCGGGGCTGGCGGCAATGCTCGAGGCGGCGCATCGGCGCCACGGCAAGCTTAAATGGGAACGCCTGCTGCGTCCTGCAATACGGCTTGCAGAAAACGGCTTTGCCATCTCGCCGCGCCTGCACCAGTTGCTGCGGGACGATTCCTTGCTGCGGCTCGATCCGGCGGCACGTGCGCTCTACTATCTGGAGAACGGCGATGCCAGGCCGGCCGGCGAGATCCTGCGCAACCCGGAATTCGCCGCTACTCTGCGGGTTATGGGCGCGTCAGGTGCCAGCGCCTTTTATAACGGGGAGGGCGCCGATCGCATTGCGGCAGCGGTGGCGCAGCGCAGGGGAGCATTGACCGCGGCGGACTTGCACGACTACCGGCCGATCCGGCGACATGCGGTTTGCGGGCCGTACCGCCAATGGCGCATCTGCGGCATGCCGCCGCCTTCGTCCGGGGGCATCGGTGTCCTGGAGTTGCTGGGATTGCTGGAACGCAGCCAGCTGCCGCCGGATCCCGGCACCGCCGCTGCGATTCATCTTTTCGCCGAAGCCGGGCGACTCGTCTACGCCGACCGGGCCCGCTACCTGGCTGACCCCGATTTCATTGCGGTGCCACAGCGTGCGCTGCTGTCCCCGCGATACTTGGATCGGCGGGCGCGCCTCATCGATCCCCGGCGCAGCATGGGGATTGCCGATCCGGGAGAACTTCCGGCACGTCACTCGCTGGCCGACGATGATGCCCCCGAACTGCCGGCGACGACGCATCTCTCGATTGTCGACCGGGCCGGCAATGCGGTGGCCCTGACGAGTTCGATCGAGAGCATGTTCGGTAGCCGCATCCAGGTCGATGGGTTCCTGCTCAACAATCAACTCACCGATTTTTCACTTGTGGCAGAGCGCGACGGCAAGCCTGTCGCCAATCGCCTGCAGCCGGGCAAGCGGCCCCTGTCCTCCATGGCGCCGACCCTTGTTTTCGATGCCGGCGGGCGACTTCAGGCCGTGCTGGGTTCGCCCGGAGGCAGCCGGATCATCAACTATGTCGCGCGTACCCTTGTCGCGTTGCTCGACGGCAAAGCCGAGCCGGCCGCGGCGCTGGCCCTGCCACATGCCGGCAACCGCAACGGGGCCACGGAAATTGAGAGCGGCAGGGGATCCGAAGAACTGGTGCGGGAACTTGAAAGCCGCGGTCATACGGTGCAGCAGGTCGACATGACCAGCGGCCTGCATCTCATCATGCGGGTGGATGATCGGTGGGTCGGTGCGGCCGATCCGCGTCGCGAGGGAGCTGCGCGCGGCGAGTAGTCAGGCAGACTGGCGGCGGAAATCCCGCGGCCGGAAGCCCAGCAGCCACAGCGTCGCGAAGTAGCTCAGGATCCCCGCCAGGACGATGGCCGACAGTTGCAGCACGCGCTGACCGCCGTTCATCGCCAGCCAAGCCGCATCGCCGGCGCTGGCAAAGTAGAGCACGTTACCGAGGACGATGAGCGCGGCGAGAAGTTTCAGCATGAACACTCCCCATCCGGCTTGCGGCTGATACACCCCGCGCTGACGCAAGCCGCGCCAGAGCATGCCGGCGTTGAAGCAGGAGGCCAGCCCTATCGACAGCGCCAGTCCGGCGTGCTTGAGCCAGCCGATGAAGGCAAAGTTCATCAGTTGCGTCAGCGCCAGCGTGACGAGGGCGATTTTCACCGGCGTGCGTATGTCCTGTCTGGCGTAGAAACCCGGAGCCAGAACCTTGACCAGAATCAGGCCGGTCAGACCGATCGAGTAAGCGACCAGCGCCTCACGCGTGCGCAGCACGTCGCCAGCGGCAAACGCGCCGTACTGAAACAGCGTCGCCAGCAAGGGAAGCGCCAGCATCGCCAGCGCCAGGGATGCCGGCAGCGTCAGCATCAGGGTCAGGCGCAGGCCCCAGTCCAGCAACGCCGAAAAGTCCTCCGTCCGACCGCTGGAATGCGTCTTGGCCAGGCTGGGCAACAAAATGGTGCCCAGTGCGGCGCCGAGCAGGCCGGCCGGGAACTCCATGAGCCGGTCTGCGTAATAGAGCCAGGAGACGCTGCCGCTTTCCAGGAAGGACGCGAAGATGGTGTTGATCAGCAGGCTGATTTGCGCCACGGAAACGCCCAGTACGGCAGGTGCCATAAGTTTGAGGACGCGCTGCACGCCCGCGTCTCGCCAGACCAGGTCGAAGCGCGGCAACATGCCGATTTTCGCCAGTGCGGGCAGTTGGATTGCCAGTTGCAGGGCACCGCCCAGAAGCACCGCCCAGGCCAGGGCCAGGACGGGCGGATCGAACCTGGGCGCGGCGAACAGCGCCTTGCCTATCATGGACAGGTTCAGCAGCACCGGCGTGAAGGCAGGCAGGGCGAAGCGGCTCCAGGTGTTGAGGATGCCTGCGGCCATGGCCACCAGCGACATGAACAGGATGTAGGGAAAAGTGATCCGGGTCAGTTCGACAGTGAGTTGGAACTTGTCTGCGTCGGCGCTGAAGCCCGGCGCCGTGACGGCGATCAATACCGGCGCAGCGGCCATGCCGATCGCACTGACGAGGACCAGGGCGAGGACGAGCACACTGGCGACGCGATCGACGAGGGTTTTCGTCTCGATTTCCCCGCGGCGATTGCGGTATTCGGCGAGGATGGGGACGAAGGCCTGGGAAAAAGCTCCCTCGGCAAACAGGCGGCGCAGCAGGTTGGGCAGGCGGAAAGCGACGAAGAAAGCGTCGGTCATCATGCCGGCGCCGAAGGTTCTGGCGATCACGAAGTCGCGGACAAAGCCAAGGATGCGGGATAGCAGGGTCATCCCGCTGACGGTGACCAGGGCTCGAAGCAGGTTCATGCCGGCATGTTATCCGGGATGTCGCCGGCAGAAGCCGCTTGCAATGGGCGGAAGACCCCCCTATAATCGCGCGCTTTCCCAAGATCTACCGGATACCGACATGGCCAATACCGTCCAAGCCCGCAAACGTGCCCGTCAAGCGACCGAGCAGCGCGCTCATAACATGAGCCTGCGTTCGACTTTGCGCACTGCAATCAAGAAGGTGCGCAAGGCGATCGAGGCCGGCGACAAGAGCGCTGCACAGGCCGTCTTCAAGGAGTCGCAGCCTGTGATCGACTCCATCGCCGACAAGAACATCGTGCACAAGAACCTCGCTGCGCGCCAGAAGAGCCGTCTCTCTGCGGCGATCAAGGCACTCTAAACGCCGCTGGCGCGCAAGCGCTGAAACAAGAAGGCTGTTCCTTTGCGGGGGCAGCCTTTTTTAGTTACGGCGTAACGCCTACTTCGTAGGCATTAGCCTTCTCTGAAACTCCGCTTCGCTCCGTTTTCATTGGTGCGCCCGGGCCGGACCTTGCTGAAAAGTCTCCTCAGGGCAGAAGACTTCTACGCTGCCTTGCAGAAATACCACTATTGGCATAATTCTAGTTAAAATATTCATCTAAATTAGACAAATAGCTTGAATTTATCGAAGTCACTGCATATACTCATTCAACTTGATTGAAGTGAAAGGGGTTTTATGCAATCCCATCAATTCATAAAATACGCATTCCGGATCCGGACCCGGCAGGGAGTTGTCGTGGATAATCTGATGATCCATGGCAGCGATGAACATGACGCCCAGCGCAAGCTGCGGCAGGTCTACCACAACTGCCAGATCATCGACTGCGTTTGCCACCATGGCAGCGTTCGCGTGCCGGTGGCCAGCTTCGAGGAAGTCGCAAACCTCATTGTTCGCTGAGCCGGTTGCGGCCTGCAAGTATCCCTGCGGCGGCGTCAGATGAATCGCGCCGCGCGCAATTCCCCCATCAATGCCAGATAGTCCTGCGCCCCCCGGCTTGTCGGGTGGTGGGAAAAGATGTCGCGGTTCAGCGCCGGCGCTTCGGCGATGGCCACGTTTTCTGAGATCACGGTTTCGCACAGTTCGGCGCCGAACTGCTGGCGCAAACGTTCCTGGATGTCGAAGCTCATCTTGCGGCGGCGATCAAACCGCGTCAGCAGGTAGCGCCGTTCGATGCGCCTTTTCAGTACCGGCTCGAGGGCCTTCAGGGTATGTTCGATCTGCAGGGCGCCGCGCAACGAAAGATAGTCCGATGACACGGGAATCAGCATCCGGTCTGCAGCGAAGATCGCGTTGAGGGAGAGAACGCCCAGAAACGGGCAGCAGTCGATCAGGGCGGTCTCTTCTCCGCCGGAGGCTTCAAGCACCTGCAAGCCGGCACTAAGCCGGTTGAGAATGGCCGGTCCCTTGCCGAATATGGAGTCGACCTTGATCAGCTCTGCGTGCGCCGGGATCAGGCGGCCGACGCCTTCCCAGATGACGGCGAGTTCCTCAAGCGGCCGGTTGTCCTGATAGAGCGCGAACACGCTGTTGTGCGCTTCGCCCAGCGCCTTGCCATGGACGGCCGACAAATGCGCCTGCGGGTCGAGATCGACCAGCAAGGTCGGCGCAGAATCCCGTGCCAGCGCGGCGGCGAGGTTGAGTACCGTGGTGGTCTTGCCGACCCCGCCCTTCTGGTTGAATACCGCCATCCTCACTGCCGCGTCCTCCGCTGTTGCGCTCTGTACAGGGGCAAATTTTTCACTTAGTATAGAGGCGTTTATCAAGCACGGCGGCCGCGTTGCTCTTCGGCCGCCGTATGTTTTTTGCGTGGAGCTTTAGTTGCGGTCGCGGTGCTTGACGCCGACAAGGCCGGCATTACCCTACACTGAAACAACGTTTTCGCGGAGTGCATTCATGCCGCATCTGATGAATACCTACGGGCGCCTGCCGGTCGCCTTTTCCCACGGACAGGGTTGCCGCCTGTTCGACGAACAGGGCAAGTCCTATCTCGATGCCCTGGCGGGCATCGCGGTCAATACGCTGGGCCACAATCATCCGCGACTGGTGAAGGCCTTGAGCGGGCAGGTCGGCCGCCTCATGCACGTGTCGAACCTCTATTCCATCAGAGAGGCGGAAGCCGCTTCCGATCGCCTTGCCGCATTGTCCGCCATGGATGAGGTGTTCTTCTGCAATTCCGGCTGCGAGGCCAACGAGGCCGCGATCAAGCTGGCGCGCATGTACGGTCACCGGCAGGGGATCGAGCAACCTGCGATCGTGGTCATGGAGCAGGCCTTCCACGGCCGCACGCTGGCCACGCTTTCGGCCACCGGCAACCGCAAGGTGCAGGCGGGCTTCGAGCCGCTGGTGACCGGTTTCGTGCGCGTTCCTTTCGATGACCTTGCCGCAATCGAGCAGCTCGCCGCGCGCAATCCGAACATTGTGGCGGTGCTGTTCGAACCCATCCAGGGCGAGGGCGGCATCAACCTGGCGCACAAGGATTTCATGCGTTCGCTGCGGGCGATCTGCGATCAGAAGAACTGGCTGTTCATGGTCGACGAGGTGCAATGCGGTATCGGTCGCACCGGTGCCTGGTTCGCCCATCAGCATGCCGGCATCGTTCCGGATGTCATGACCCTGGCCAAGGGCCTCGGTTCCGGCGTGCCGATCGGAGCGTGTCTGGCTGCTGGGCGCGCCGCGAGCGTGTTCAAGCCGGGCAATCATGGTTCCACCTTCGGCGGCAATCCGCTGGCCTGTGTCGCGGCAATGACGACGCTGGACGTCATTGAAGCCGACGGCCTGATGGCGCATGCGCACAAGCTGGGCGTAGCGATTCGCGCCGGCCTGAAGAGTGGCCTGGCCGGCGTTCCCGGATTCGTCGAAGTGCGCGGCGACGGCCTGATGATCGGCGTCGAACTCGATCGTCCCTGCGGCGACCTGGTCAAGCGGGCGCTGGCTTCCGGCCTGCTGATCAACGTCACGGCCGAGAAGGTCGTGCGCCTGCTGCCGCCGCTGGTCATGAGCGACGCCGAGGGCGCCGAACTGGTGGCCATGCTGGTGCCGCTGATCAAAGAGTTCCTCGCGACCTGATCATGGTTACGCCGCGGCATTTCCTGCAGATGAAGGATCTTTCGCGGGAAGAGCTCGCCTATCTGTTCGATCGCACGCGCATCATCAAGGCGCGCTTCAAGGCCTACCAGCGCTACTGGCCGCTGCAGGACCGTACCCTGGTGATGATCTTCGAGAAGGCCAGTACCCGTACCCGGCTGTCCTTCGAGGCCGGCATGCACCAGCTCGGCGGCTCGGCGATCTACCTCAACACGCGCGACTCGCAACTGGGTCGCGGCGAGCCGGTGGAGGATGCCGCCGAGGTGATTTCGCGGATGAGCGACATCGTCATGATCCGCACCTACGAGCAGGAGATCATCGAACGCTTCGCCGGCCATTCGCGCGTGCCGGTGATCAACGGCCTGACCAATGAATACCACCCCTGCCAGATCCTTGCCGACATCTTCACCTTCATCGAACATCGCGGCGCGATCCAGGGCAGGACCGTGGCCTGGATCGGCGATTCGAACAATGTCTGCAACACATGGCTGCAGGCGGCGGAAATATTCGATTTCAAGGTGCACGTGTCGACGCCGCCAGGCTACGAGGTCGAAGCCGAGCGCGCGGGTCTTCATGGCACCGGCCACTTCGAACAGTTCGCCGATCCCATGGATGCGGCGCGCGGCGCCGACCTTGTCACCACCGATGTCTGGACCTCGATGGGTTTCGAGGCCGAAAACGAGGAACGCATGCGCGATTTCGCCGACTGGCAGGTCGATGCCGAGATGATGCGTGCCGCAAAACCTGATGCCGTGTTCATGCACTGCCTGCCCGCGCATCGCGGCGAGGAAGTGGCGGCGGAGGTGATTGACGGCGCACAAAGTGTGGTCTGGGACGAAGCGGAGAACAGGTTGCACGCGCAGAAGGCTTTGATGGAATTCCTGCTCCTGGGCAGGGTGAACGACTGAAGGAAAAACAATGAAAGCAGCAGAAAAGACCAAGATCAGCAAAGCCGCAGTGGGCAAGGCAGCGAACAACAAAGTGGTCCTCGCCTATTCGGGCGGACTGGATACCTCGGTGATCCTCAAGTGGTTGCAGGACACCTACAGCTGCGAGGTGGTGACCTTCACCGCCGACCTCGGGCAGGGCGAGGAACTCGATCCGGCACGCGCCAAGGCGCTGAAAATGGGCATCAAGCCGAAGAACATTTTCATCGACGACCTGCGCGAGGAGTTCGTCCGCGATTTCGTCTTTCCGATGTTCCGCTGCAATACCGTGTATGAGGGAGAATACCTGCTCGGCACGTCGATCGCGCGGCCGTTGATCGCCAAGCGCCTGGTCGAGATCGCCAAGAAGACCGGCGCCAATTCGATTTCGCACGGCGCCACCGGCAAGGGCAACGACCAGGTGCGCTTCGAACTCGGCGCCTACGCACTGATGCCGGGTGTGCGCGTCATCGCGCCGTGGCGCGAGTGGGACCTGCTCTCGCGCGAGAAGCTGATGGCTTACGCTGCGAAGCACGGCATCCCGGTCGAGATGAAGCACAAGAAGGGCGGCTCGCCCTATTCGATGGATGCCAACCTGCTGCACATCTCCTACGAAGGCCGCCACCTCGAGGATCCGGCGGCGGAGGCCGAGGAATCGATGTGGCGCTGGACCGTGTCGCCGGAGAGGGCGCCGGACAAGGCCGAGTACCTCGACCTCGAATTCAAGCGCGGTGATCTGGTTGCCATCAACGGCAAGAAGATGAAGGCCCATGAACTGCTGGCTACGCTGAATACTCTCGGTGGCAAGCACGGCATCGGGCGGCTGGACCTGGTCGAGAACCGCTACGTCGGCATGAAGTCGCGCGGCTGCTACGAAACCCCGGGCGGCAGCATTTTGCTGAAGGCGCACCGTGCCATCGAGTCGGTCTGCCTCGACCGCGAAGAGGCCCACCTCAAGGACGACCTGATGCCGCGCTACGCCAGCCTGATCTACAACGGCTACTGGTGGAGCCCGGAACGCCGCGCGCTGCAGGCGCTGATCGACCACACCCAGCAGAACGTCAATGGTTGGGTCCGGCTCAAGCTCTACAAGGGCAACGTCATCGTCACGGGGCGCGATTCGAAGACCGATTCGCTGTTCGATCCGACCATCGCCACCTTCGAGGACGACGCCGGCGCCTACAATCAGAAGGACGCCCACGGCTTCATCCGGCTTAACGCGCTGCGCCTGCGGATAGGCGCCACCCGCGACGAAAATCGGGCCGGCAAGAAGAAGCGCTGAGGGAGAGCAAGAGGACCACGCCGATGTTCGGCATTTCCGAGGAGGAACTGGCTCAATTTGGCATGACGTTCGGCATTGGCGCCTTCATGCTCTACATGCTGTTCATCATCGGCGAACTGGCCTGGAAATCCAAGGCGGGCAAGCTCGGTACCTTCATCCTGTTCTTTGTGCTCTCGTTTGGAATGCTCGGTTTTGTGGCCAAGATCATCATCCAAAAATTGTGGGGAATCTGAAATGTCAGCGGTGAAAAATGAATTCGAAAACGTTTCCGTGGTCAAGACGGCCAATGTCTATTTCGACGGCAAGTGCGTCAGCCATACGGTGCAGTTCGCCGACGGCACGAAGAAGAGCGTCGGCGTGATCCTGCCGGCCACGCTGACCTTCAACACGGGCGTACCCGAGATCATGGAAACCGTCGCCGGCGCCTGCCGCTACCGCATCAAGGGCGGGGACTGGAAAAGCAGCGGC
Organism: uncultured beta proteobacterium; assembly: GCA_903933395.1. Lineage (GTDB taxonomy): Bacteria > Pseudomonadota > Gammaproteobacteria > Burkholderiales > Rhodocyclaceae > Sulfuritalea. The sequence continues at coordinate 9,468 of CAIZKA010000236.1, forward strand.
GCCGGCGAGAGTTTCAAGGTGCCGGGCAATTCCAGCTTCGACATCGAAGTCAGCGGCGAGCCTTACCACTACGTCTGCCATTTCGACTGACGCGTTAATCCTGCGGGAGAGCAATATGCCTTCATTCGACATCACCTCCGAGGCCGATCTGGTGGCGCTGAAGAACGCGGTCGACGTGGCCGGTCGCCACATCGGCAACCGCTACGACTTCAAGGGCACGTCGGCGCGCGCCGAACTGAACGAGAAGGACAAGATCATCACCCTGCACGGCGATTCCGAATTCCAGCTCGGGCAGATCAAGGACATCCTGTTTCCGGAAATGGAAAAGAAGGAACGCGAAAGCACCAAGCGCCTCGACCACGGTCCGGTGCAGTCGATCGGCGGCAACAAGTCCAAGCAGGTGCTGACGATCAAGGTCGGCATCGAGATGGAACTGGCGAAGAAGATAGTCAAGCTGATCAAGGACAGCAAGCTCAAGGTGCAGGCCAGCATCCAGGGCGATGCCGTGCGGGTCACGGGCGCCAAGCGCGACTTCCTGCAGGAAGCGATAGCGCTGGTGAAGAAATCGGTGACCGACTTTCCCCTGCAGTACGG
>CAIZKA010000237.1 GCA_903933395.1 uncultured beta proteobacterium
ACACGCACCTGGGCGGCGTGCCCAAGCTGATGATCAGCGAGGCGCGCAACTTCCCCGAACTGGCCGTCTACTACCACGATGCCGTGATCATGCGTGGCCGCGACCTGATGCGGCGCACCCTGCAGCGGGGCATCGCTTCCGGCGAATTCCGCGCCGTCGACGTCGAGACGGCGATCGACGTGATCTTCGCCCCGGTGCTGATGATGGTGATCTGGCGCTATTCGCTGGGTGTCTGCTGCGGCACGACGCACGATCCGCAGGTTTATCTGCAAACCCACCTCGATCTGGCTCTGCGCGGGCTGGCGATGCCGGTCGCATCTGGAGACTTCGCATGAAGCTTGCCTCTTTCTTTCTTCTGCCGTTCCTGCTGGCCGCCTGCACCGAGGCGCCGCCACCTCCGGCCGCGCCCAAACTGGTGCGGACCCTGAAAGTCGGTGTTGGCGACACGGCGCTTGACGGCGCCGACCGAAGCTACAGCGGCGAAGTGCGCGCGCGCATCGAAACCACGCTGGGCTTTCGCGTTGCCGGCAAGCTTGTCGAGCGCCGCGTCGATGTCGGAGCGGCGGTCAAGGCCGGGCAGGTACTGGCGCGACTCGATCCGGCCGATGCCGGCTTGCAATTGACACAGGCCGAGGCGCAGCGGGTGCTGGCGGAGGCCGACCTGGCGCGCTACCGCGACCTGAAAGCGCGGAACTACATCAGCGCCTCGGCGCTCGAAGCACGCGAAACCACCTTCAAGGCGGCCGCGGCGCAGGCTGCGCTGGCGAAGAACCAGGCTGCATACACCACGCTGGTGGCAGACCGTGCCGGCGTCATCGGCCAAGTGCTGGCTGAACCGGGTCAGGTGGTCAGCGTCGGTCAGGCGGTGTTTCGCCTGGCGCCGGATGGCGAGCGCGAAATCGCGATCGCATTGCCGGAAGGCGAGGTCGCCGGCTTCAAGCTGGGCCAGGCCGCCACTGTTACGTTCTGGGCCGGCTCGGGCCAGGCTGCCAAGCCGCTCGTGGGGCGTCTGCGGGAGATATCGCCGGTGGCCGATCCTGTCACTCGCACCTTTACCGCGCGCGTCAGCCTCAAGGACGCCGATCCGCTGTTGCCCCTGGGCATGACGGCGACCGTGCGCTTCCCGACCGGCGCGGCTGGCGCCACGAGACTGATCGTGCCGCTGACGGCGATCTTCCAACAGGGCAATCAGCCGGCGGTGTGGATAGTCGGCGCTGACAGTACGGTAAAACTGCAGACGGTGAGCGTAACGGCCTATACCGACAGCGGTGCGGTGGTGACGGGCGGACTTGCCGGCGGTGAGCAGATCGTTGCCGCCGGTGTGAATCTGCTTACAACCGGCGAGAAGGTTCGCGTTTCGCCGCAGGCCACCGGCAAGTGAAGCCACCCAATCTTTCCGAGTGGGCGCTGCGGCATCAGCAGATGGTGCTCTACATGATCGTCGTCTTCATGATCGGGGGCGTCATTTCCTACTTTCAGCTCGGTCGCGCCGAAGATCCCGACTTCACCTTCAAGGTCATGGTGGTGCGAACGCTATGGCCCGGGGCCAGCGCACAACAGGTCGAGCAGCAACTCACCGAGCGCATCGAGAAGAAGCTGGCCGAGACGCCCTGGGTCGATGTGTTGCGCACGGCCTCCCGGCCAGGCGAATCGCTCACCGTTGTCCTGCTCAAGGACTACACACCCAAGACCGAGGTGTCGGAAGCCTGGCGCCAGGTGCGCAAGAAGCTGGACGACATCCATCACACGCTGCCTCCCGGCGTGCAGGGTCCCTTCCCCAATGATGAGTTCGGCGATATCCAGATCAAGATCTTTGCCCTGACCGCGAAGGACGACAAGACCGGGTACACCATGGGCGATTTGCGCCGCGAGGCCGACCGCCTGGCGCGCGAACTGCGCCGCGTCGAGGATGTGAAGAAGATCGAGCTGATCGGCGTGCAGGACGAAAAGATCTACATCGACGTCAGTCCGGCCCGCCTCGCGGCCATGGGCCTGGTGCCGGGCCAGGTATTCGATGCGCTGCAGCGGCAGAACGCCGTGGCGCCGGCGGGACACGTCGAAACCGCGACCGATCGCGTCCGCCTGCGCGTCTCCGGCCCCTTCGACAGCGTCGACGCGCTGCGCGAAGCCACGCTGGCGGTGGGCGGCAGAACCTTTCGCCTGGGTGACATCGCGCGCGTCACGCGCGGCCTGGCCGATCCGCCGCAGCCGCGCATGCGCGTGGCGGGACGGGATGCGATCGGCCTTGGTGTCGTCATGGCCAAAGGCGGCAACGTCATCGACCTCGGCGAAAAACTCAGCGCGGCGATGGCGCGACTGCAGGGTGACCTGCCGGTCGGCATCGAGGTGCACGTGGTGGCCGACCAGCCGCAGGTGGTCAAGACCTCGCTCAACCTGTTCGTGCGCACCCTGGGCGAAGCCGTGCTCATCGTGCTCGCCGTGTCCTTCCTCAGCCTGGGCTGGCGCACCGGCACCGTGGTGGCCTTGTCGATTCCGCTGGTGCTGGCGATGACCTTCATCGCCATGAAGATCTTCGGCATCGACCTGCAGCGCATTTCGCTGGGCGCGCTGGTGATCGCACTGGGCCTGCTGGTCGATGACGCGATCATTACCGCGGAGATGATGGTGGTGAAAATGGAGCAGGGCTGGGACCGCTTCAAGGCCGCCACATTCGCCTACACTTCGACCGCTTTCCCGATGCTGACCGGGACGCTGATCACGGCGGCAGGCTTCACCCCGGTCGGCTTCGCCAAGTCCGGCGCCGGCGAGTACACCATCTCCATCTTCCAGGTAGTCACCATCGCGCTGCTGGTGTCGTGGCTCGTCGCCGTGGTGTTCACCCCCTGGCTGGGCTACAAGCTGCTCGATCCCGTCAGCCTGCGCGCGATCGGCGAGAAGCATGGCGGCGATGTCTACGATTCGCCCTTCTATCGCCGTTTCCGTGCCCTCGTCGAGTGGTGCCTGCGCCATCGCTGGCTGGTCATCTTCGCCACGGTCGGCTTCTTCGGACTGTCGCTGGTGGCCTTCAACACGGGCGTGCAGAAGCAGTTCTTCCCCGCCGCCAGCCGGCCCGAAATCATGGTCGACATCTGGCTGCCCCAGGGCGCCTCGCTGAAGGCTACCGAGCGCGAGGTCAAGCGCGTCGAGGCCCTGCTCGCCAAGGACGACAACATCGTCTCGTGGTCGTCCTACATCGGCAACGGCGCGCCGCGCTTTTTCCTCTCGCTCGACCAGCAGTTGTTCGCCGACAACTTCGGGCAGATGGTGATCGTGACCAGGGGCCTGACGGAGCGCGAAGCTCTCAAGAACCGGCTGGAGGCGGCATTCGACGCGGCCGACGGTTCGTGGTCGCATCTGCGCCTGCGCGTGGTGCGCCTGGAGAACGGGCCGCCGGTCGGCTACCCGGTGCAGTTCCGCATCCTCGGCGAAGACCTTGCGGCATTGCGCGACGGCGCGGAAAGCATCTCGACTCTGATGCGCGCCCACCCCAATCTGCGCAATGTGAATTTTGACTGGAACGATCGCGTCAAGTCGGTCAGGGTCGAGATCGACCAGGCGCGCGCCCGCGCGCTGGGCGTCTCCAGCCAGGACGTGGCGCTGACTTTGCAGGGCTGGCTGGTGGGCGCCACCGTGACCCAGTTCCGCGAGAACGACCAGCTGATCGACGTGGTCTGGCGCGCCTCCGTAGCGCGGAGCAGGGGCCCCGCTTGCGGGGATGCGACCGCGGAGGAGGATGCCAAGATCGCGGCTTCGAAGTCCGGCGGCGGCATCCCGCTCGCGGACGCTACGCCCCCACGGTGTGGGTCCCCCTCCGCTGCGAGCGGTCGCGCCGGGGTGGAGCGCGGTGCGAATGCCGCGGACAATTTTGCCGATCCGCGCTCGCTGCAGCGCCTGCCCGATCTCGATATTGTTTCCGCCGGCGGCCGCCATATTCCGCTGGCGCAAGTGGCGCGCCTCGTGCCGGTGCTCGAAGAAGGCCTGATCTGGCGCCGTGACCGCCTGCCGAACATCACCATCCGCGCCGATATCGTCGGCAGCCTGCAGCCGCAGGCCGCCTCGGTGCAGATCGACCAGCAGCTGGGCGATCTGCGGGCAAAGCTGCCGCCGGGTTTCCGCATCGAAGTCGGCGGTTCGATCGAGGAATCGGCCAAGGGCGAGGACTCGATCAAGGCCGTGGTGCCGCTGATGATCGTCGGCGTCATCACCCTGCTGATGATCCAGCTGCAGAGCATCAGCCGCACGGTCATGGTCCTGCTCACGGCGCCGCTGGGCCTGATCGGGGTAACGCTGGCGCTGCTGGTGTTCCAGGTGCCCTACGGCTTCGTCGCCAACCTCGGCGTAATCGCGCTGATGGGCATGATCCTGCGCAATTCGGTGATCCTGGTCGACCAGATCGA
>CAIZKA010000238.1 GCA_903933395.1 uncultured beta proteobacterium
CAGGCCTTGAGCGGGCCAGGCCACGCTGCGCCAATAGGCTTCGATCAACGTTGCCCCCGACAAATAGTGCTTGAGCAACATTGCAGAATTGGGGAACTTCTGCCAATGATTGCAAGGCTCGGATACTGTCCCATAGCTCCCCGTCGCCCCCGCCTCCAGCCAGCGCAGGCTGCTCATCTGGCCGCTGCCGAGCAGATCGCCCCCGGAAGAGGTCAAGTGGTCAGCGATGGCGCCAGGCAGAAACCTCAGGGAATCAAGCTTGGGAACCGTCACCGCACCTGTGTGGTAGAGAATGATGTCGCTCTCCGACTCGATGTAATCCGCATCTTGCGTGCGGATTGAAACCGGTGGACTCAAAATTTCGGTGCTCTTGGGAAAGAATCTGGCACGACTGCTTCTGGCGGCATCGGACGTTTTCAGAAAGAAAGCCTTCGCACGTACCCGATCGTCTATCTCGACTGCATCCACGTAAAGGTCAGGGATGGCAGCGTCCGGGTCAAAGCGGTCTACCTGGCCATCGGCATCAACATGGCTGGGGAGAAGGAAGTCCTCGGCCTGTGGATCGCCCAGACGGAAGGCGCCAAGTTCTGGTTGCAGGTCGTCACCGAATTGAAGAACCGGGGTGTGCAGGACAGCTTCATTGCCTGCGTCGATGGTCTGAAGGGCTTCCCGGAAGCGATTGAGGCCGTCTATCCCCGCGCCGCCGTTCAGTTGTGCACCGTCCATATGGTTCGGCACAGCCTGAACTACGTGTCGTGGAAGACGCGGACCGAGGTCGCTGCCGACCTGAAGCGTATCTACACCGCCAGCACGGCGGATGAAGCCGAACAGCAGCTCGGCGAGTTCGAGGAGAAATGGGGCGATGCCTGCCTGCCGATCAGCCAGTCCTGGCGCCGGAACTGGCCCCGCATCATTCCGTTCTTCGACTATCCGCCGGAGATCCGCAAGGTGATCTACACGACCAACGCCATCGAGTCAGTAAACATGAGCTTGCGCAAGATCACCAAGAATCGTGGCTCGTTTCCGAACGACGATGCGTTACTCAAACTCTTCTACTTGGCGCTCAGGAACATCAGCCAGAAATGGGCGATGCCAATTCGGGACTGAAAGGCGGCGATGATTCGCTTTACTATCCAGTTTGAAGAGCGGATGACGCAGCATTAATTCAAAACCCGTTTAAACAAAATTCCGGACACCCTCGGATTTTCTGCGAACCGTGACGCATCCCGGTTCAGAATCGGCGTTTGACTGCGGTATCCGGCGTCAGCCAAGCTTCCCGAAGGTCCGTTGGATTTGCTATTCTTTACCTATTGCAAAGCGAGAGAAAAATGTCTGATCCGCGCAGGAAAACCAAGCGATACCAAGCTCGTTGGAAGGCTGCGCTCGCGTTTGACAGTACCACCAACAAGCCGATCTTTCATACCCAGACTCACGACTTGTCCATGAATGGCACGTCCGTGCAGAGCCATGCGGATGAAGCGTTAAATACTTTGCTTACGGTACTACTGGTTCCGCCAGTGCTTGAAGGGATCCCTCAGAAGATATTCAGGCCCAAGGCGGTCGTCGTGTCATCGAGACCATACAGAAACGGCTTTCGTCTGGGATTGAACTTTATACCTGACAACGAACTTACCAAGCTAAGAGGGGTTCTGGAGGGATTGGATCTTTCCGGTGAAAGCCTTCCGTCCGAACCGGGCGAGACTGCGCCGAGAACTGGGGTTGCCGCAGTTGCAACGTCGGAGCAAGGTGATAAAGAAACTGCCGCACCTGCTATGAGTGTTCTCGATGTCCTCAAGCAAAAGAACTTGAGCAAGAAACTGACGGAAGAACAGCTCGCAAAAGACAGGTTAGAACGGCAGAGAATTCTGAACAAGCGAATCAGTGACGCCCTGGTGTCGGCGTACAGATATTTCATCGAACTTACTGAGCAGCTTAACTCCCTTAAACCAGCCTATTCGAAACCTTACCCGCTCCTTGGAGTCACCGAGCTTACCGGCTTGGTTTGGCAGGATACTGCCCGCACCAATTGTTTCACGCGCAAACCCGAGACGGAATACAACAAGATTTTCGATAAAGTTACGCTAGAGTACAGCTACGCCAATCGAGAGGAAGTCCAAGTAGTTCGTGAATATCATGTGCATGAAATGACAAAGCGGATGCTGGAGGAAGATGGCATCCTGTTCAGAATGACGCTAGAAAAAAACAATCGAGGTCTTTTAGATAAAGCCGTTTTCTCCATTCCTAGTGACGTCAAAGCCAAGCTGGTATTTTCCTGCAATGATGAGTCGGGGAAACTGCTACTGTCAGCCCATAATGTAGAACGCTTTGGAATTGTCAAATTTGAATTCGATATTGAGACGCTTAACCAAGCCTTGCTGGACCAATTAACGCTCATGATTCTTGGAGAGGGGCATAGCGTTGGAAAACTTATAGGCCTGGCCAAGCTTTAAAAGCATCCAGAACGGCCCGATGATCCCCGTCTGAAGGTGATGGCAGGCGAGTGATCCCTTGCTTGCAGCAACGATAAAAATGCGGCCATTAGGGGTAATATTTGCCACTGGCCGCTGATTCCGGGTGATCGACTCCGGCATGGTGGCGATAAAAAAGATGAACAACTAAAGGAGGAGGACGCAATGGGATTTTTCGATTTTCTGTTCGGCAAGAAGAAAGAGGCGGCGGCGCCTGCAGCATCACCTGCACCGGCCAAAAAAGCGGAGGCGCCGCGAGTCACCAATGTCTGCGTCGGCGAATCGCTTGTCGGCGAGGGCAACGAGGTGGCCCACATCGACCTGATCATCGGCCCGCGCGGCAGTGCCGTCGAAAAGGCGTTCGCCAACAGCCTGACCAACAACAAGGACGGCTTCACCGCGCTGCTATCCGTGGTTGCGCCCAACCTTCTGTGCAAACCGAACACGGTGATGTTCAACAAGGTGACCATCAAGGGCGCAACACAGGCGGTGCAAATGTTCGGTCCGGCACAACGCGGCGTCGCCATGGCCATTGCCGACAGTGTCGAGGACGGGACGCTGCGGGCCGATGAGGCCGATGACCTGTTCGTCTGCGTCGGCGTCTTCATCCACTGGCTGGCCGCCGATGCCGCCAAGATCCAGGACTATAACTACCAGGCCACCAAGGAAGCCCTGGCCCGCGCGGTGAATGGTTCGCCGACGGCGAAGGAGGTCGTCGCGCAAAAGAAGACGGCGATGCATCCGTTCCAGGCGGCCGCTGCCTGAACGACCAGGCCCGATCCCTCCCGGTCCGGTCGACGGGAGGCGAGGCGCCGGGTGTCGGCTCGGCACCGCCCAATCGGCCGGCCCGGCCGGCTTAGCGCATCACCCCATCCACGTAATACCAGCGTCCGTCCTCGCGCAGGAAGCGGCTGAGCTCGTGCATCCGCTGCGCGCGGCCGCCGACCCGGCAGCGGGCGACGAATTCCACCGTCGCACCGTCATCACCAGCCGTGTGCGCCTTGACCTCCAGCCCCAGCCATTTCGGCGGCGTCCCGTCGCCGAGATTCAGCGCGGCCGGGCGCGTCGAGGCGTGCCAGGTGGCGAGCAGATAATCCTCCAGCCCGAGCACATAGGCGCTGTAGCGCGAGCGCATCAGCGACTCGGCATCCGCGGCGGGGCTGCCCGCGTGCAGGTGGCCGCAACAGGCGGCATAGGCCTGCGGGCGGCCGCAGGGACAGGGCTGCGGATTTACGGATGCTGAGCGGGGTCGGGCGGCAGGCATTTCGGACATTCGCGGCCGAAGGGTGAGATGTAGCGCCACCAGATCCAGACCAGCAGCGGCAGCAGCGCGATCAGTGCCATGTCGCTCCAGCCCGGCTGCGCCAGTTCGCCTTGCCACCATGCCACGGCGGCACGGATGGCTTCGATCAGCAGCACCATATAGGCGAAGCCGGCGCCGAGCAGGACGATGCGCTTCACCCCGCGCCCCGCTCATACACCCAATCCAGCAGCGCATCCTGCGCCGCCTGCGCGCCGGAGGCATTGGCGTGATTGACGAAGAAGACCACGATCCAGCGCCGTCCTTTCTTGTCCAGCACGAAGCCCGCGATGGCGCGCACGCCTTCCAGCGAACCGGTCTTGATGTGCGCCTGGCCGGCGACGCCGTTCTGCTTGAGGCGTTTTTTCATGGTGCCGTCGGTCGCGGTCACCGGCAGCGAGGCCATCAGTTCCGGCATCACCGCGCTGCGCCACGCGGCCTGCAGCAGGCGGCCCAGTCCCTCCGCGGAAATCCGTTCGCGGCGCGACAGGCCGGAGCCGTTTTCCAGCACCAGTTCCGGTACGGCGAGGCTGCGCGCGTCGAGCCAGGCGCGGATCGCCGCATCGGCATCGGCGGCGCTTGCCGGCCGATGTCCGGCTTCCATGCCCAGGGTCAGGAAGAGCTGGCGCGCCATGACGTTGTTGGAGAACTTGTTGATGTCGCGCACGACTTCCGCAAGAGTCGGCGATGGCAGCACGCCGACCGCGCGCGCCTCGGCCGGCACCGCGCCGTCGCGCACGCCGCCGGTGAACACGCCCCCGAGTTCTGCCCAGAGCTGCTGGAAAACGCCGAGCACGAATTGCGGATGATCCTGCACCGCGATGTTCCAGCGCTGCTCCTCGCAGGCTTGCGGGAAGACGCCGGTCAGCACCAGCCGCGTCGTCGGACCGTGGGTGAAGACGTCGGCGCGCAGCCGCTCCTTCCAGTCGCCGCAGGCGGTGCCATTGCCGTTGCCCAGCGTGATCTGGTTGACCAGATCAACATTTACCGGCGCCGGCTCCATGCTGACCAGCAGTTTCCGGTTCGCCGGATCGGGCACCAGTTGCAGCGTGACCGCCTTGAAATTCAGCAACAGGGCATCCGGGGCGACGTTGTAGGGCCGCATCGGCTGCGCGTCGAAACGTCCGGGATCGGCGCCGTTGCCGGCAAAGGCGCTGCGGTCGAGCACCAGGTCGCCGCGAATCTCGCGGATGCCGCGCGCGCGGATCTGGCGCAGCAGGCGCCCGAACTGGTCGTAGGTAAGCTTGGGGTCGCCGCCGCCGCGCAAGAACAGGTCGCCCGTCAGGACACCGTCATTGAGCGTGCCGCCGGCAAAGGCCTCGGTCTTCCAGACATAGGCCGGCCCCAGCAGGTCGAGCGCGGCATAGGTGGTGACCAGCTTCATGGTCGAGGCCGGGTTCAGCGCGGCGCGGGAGTTGATCTCCAGGCGCGGCACGTGGACGTCCACCTCCTTGACCCAGACGGCGGTCGCGGCCTGCGGAATGCCGGCGTTCTTCAGCGCCTGCGCCACGGCGGGCGGCAGTTGATCGGCGCGCGCCAGCGCGGCGTACAGGCAACAGAGGACAAACAGCAGTTTTCGCATGGGGCCGATCTTATAGAATCGGCAGGCAAAGGAGAACACATGACCGCGCGCATCGCCGTACCGCTGCCCAAGGCTTACCTGCTGTTGAATCACGGTCCGACCGTGCTGGTCTCCAGCGCCCACGGCAACCGGCGGAACGTGATGGCCGCGGCCTGGAACATGGCGCTGGATTTCGATCCGCCCAAGGTGGCCGTCGTCATCGACAAGGCCACGCTGACGCGCGAACTGGTCGAAGCCTCGGGCGAATTCGTGCTCAACGTGCCGGCGCGACAACAGGCGGCGCTGACGCTGGCGGTCGGCACGCAGTCGGGGCGCGAGGTCGACAAGTTTTCAATAGTCGGCGCTGGCGCCACGGCGGCAAGCGCGGTCGGCGCGCCGCTGATCGAGGGCTGCCTGGCCTGGCTGGAATGCCGGGTGATTGCCGAGCCGCACATCGAGAAGACCTATGACCTGTTCCTCGGCCAAGTGGTCGCCGCCTGGGCCGACCCGGAAGCGTTTTCAAATGGCCGTTGGCATTTCCCGGACGAGCAGCGGCGCAGCATCCACTACCAGGCCGGCGGCAACTTCTTCGCCACCGGCGACACTTTCGAGGTCTAGTACAGAATCAGGCTGGAACCGATGGACGTCAATCCGACCGTCATCCCGGGCTTGACCCGGGATCCAGAAACAGCCGCCCGCTGGATACCGGCTTTCGCCGGTATGACGTAGTGAAATTCAGGTGGGTTCGTTCTAGGCGCCGAAGGGCTTGACGCCGATCAGCCAGACGTGGCCCCAGAAAGCGAACCCGGCCCAGGCCAGCAGACCGATGCCTGCAACCGCAGCGTCCCTTGACCACCCTTGCGCGACATAGCTCCGCCCCGCAAGGCGGTCACGTCGCCGCGACGACGCAAAATCCGCCACCGCCCAGATCAGGAAAGCGCCGAACAGGGCGACATCGGCGAGATTGCCGTTGGCCAGCAAATGCGCCAGCGCCCAGATCTTGACGCCCGCCACCATCGGATGGCCGATCTTCGCCTTGATGTGGCTGCCGGGCACGTAGGCGGCGACCAGCAGAATGAAGGCCGGCAGGGTCAGCAGCGCGGCCAGATGTCGCGTCCATGGCGGCGGAACCCAGAGCACGACGGGATCGACGCGAGCCAGGCCGTAGCCCCAGGCGATCATCGCCAGACCGGCGATGGAAAAGAGTGCGAACACGCCCTTCCAAGGCATTTCGCCCATACGGGCGACCTGCGCATCGCGCCAGCTTCCGGCAAAAATGCGCAGCGAATGGACGCCGATGAAAAGCACGAGGCCGAGAATCAGATAAGCAGACATGGCGTGTTACCGGAATGAAGTGGGCGGATCATACCCGCGGATGCGGCGGGCCGACGTCGGCGTCGCTCAGCAGCCCCTGAATTGCGGCGGTCGCTTTTCGAGGAAGGCCGCCAGCCCTTCGGCGTAATCCTGCGTGTCGAGGAAGGCGAAGGAGGCGCGTTTTTCCTCCGCCGTCAGCGGCCGGTCCTCCAGCAGGCGCGCGATCCACTGCTTGTGCCAGCGTGCCACCAGCGGCGCACCGGCGGCGATGCGCGCGGCCGTCGCCTGCGCCTCCGATCCCACCGCGTCGTCCGCCACCACGCGCGTCAGCAAGCCTTTGGCATAAGCCTCGGCCGCATTCAGCAAACGCCCTTCGAGCAGGATTTCCTTCGCCACCGCCGGGCCGGCCAGTTTGAGGAAACCCGCAAGTTCGCCGGGGTACATGGAGAAGCCCAGCTTCATGATCGGCGCGCCGAACTTCGCGCCTTCGCCGGCAATGCGCAGGTCGCAGGCGCAGGCGATTTCCAGCCCGCCGCCGACGCAGGGGCCGAGGATGGCCGCGACCGTCGGATGCGGACAGGACTCGATGGCGGCCAGCGCCTCGCCCACAGCCTCGTGGTAGGCCAGCGCCAGATCGACATTGGCGCGCGCGGTACGGAACTCTTCGAGGTCGCCGCCGGCGGCGAAGACCGCCCCTTCGCCGCGCAGGATCACGCAGCGCAGTTCGCCTTCCGCGGCGAGTCCTTGCATCGTCTCGCGCAGCCGCGACCACATGCGTGCATTGAGCGCGTTGAGCTTGTCGGGGTTGAACAAGGTGACGGTGGCGATCGTTCCATCGCACTGGCAGAGGATGTCGGATTCCATGTCGATTCTCGAGTGTCAGTCAGCAACAATAACCCAAGCGCGCTGCAGGCGGGTTGGCGGCGCCCATCAGAGGGCGTCGGATTCGACAACGTGCACGCCGGCTTCGCCCGTCAGCACCCCGAGCAGCAAGGCATGGGCAATCTGCCGCGGCGTCACGACCCGATACTTCTTCGGGATCACCGGTTTCAGCGCGCGGGCGAGCAGGACACCCATGTGTTCGGCTGGACGCAACTGTTCGCGCTCGGCGTCGATCAGCGAGGGGCGCACGAGGGTGGTGCTGACAAAACCCAGGTCAATGATGCCCTGTTCGGCCTCGGCCTTGGTGCGCAGGTAGAAGTTGCCCTTCGCGCTGGCGCCGAGCGAGGAATTGAGCGCATAGCGGGTGGCGCCGGCGGCCCTGGCGAAACGCCCGATCCGGATCGGCAGGTCGCGGTCGATGCGGGCGAATGCAGCCTGCGAACCGGCGGCCCGGATCGTGGTGCCCAGGGTGCAGATGACCGCATCGCAGGCCCAGAAATCTTCGTTGCCGGTCAGGGTGGTCAGATCGAGCACCGGGTTGTTCAGCCGGGTGGCATGCCGCGACAGCGGGCGCCGGGTCGGCGCGGTGATCCGACGGATACCGCACCCGTCCAGGGCCTGCTCGAGCACCGCCTGCCCGACGGCGCCGCTGGCGCCGACGACAAGGAGATCAAGGCCGTCGGCCATGGATCAGTCCTTCAGCACGGCGGGACAAAAACAGGGTCAGCATCACATTCCTTTCCGTATGGCCCCGCACCCGGCGCCGGCGCTGCGGGCGAGGGCGGCGCAGCCGGCCCCAACTGCAAGCGACGGACAATGCAAGCGCTTCATCTCAGTCGTGCATCTGCTTGCAGTGGCTGTCCCTGGCCAGGATCAGGATGAAGGCGGCCAGCACCATGGCGCCGAACATCAGGGTGAAGCCGGCGCGATAGGCGGACGCGTCATAGAGCCGCACCCCGGCGGCGAGCGCACCGTTCCAGCGCCGGTCGAGCATCCAGCCCACCGCCGGCTGCAGCAACATGCCGCCGACCAGCGGCCCCATGTTGCAGAAGCCCGAGGCCGTGCCGACCAGCCGCAGCGGTACCGACTCCTTGGCCCAGGCGAAGCCGATGATGATGTTGCCCGAAGCGAAGCCGGTCGGCACCAGCAGCAGCACCAACGCCCACAGCGGAAGCGGCAGGAAGATGATCGCCGACCAGCCCAGCAGAGCCACACCGGTAGCGATCAGGTACAGGGGTTTCCGCATGCCCATGCGCTCCGACCAACTGCCCAGCAGAGGCCCACCCAGCGCCCACGCCACCAAAAGAAGCGAGGTGATCGCCGCGGCAGCCTTGGGGTCGAGCCCATGCACCTGGCGCAGGAAGGGCACGCCCCAGAGCCCGGCGAAAGTCAGCACCGCGCCGGAAAAACCGATCGGCACCGCCGTCAGGATCCAGACATTGCGGTAGGACAGCACTTCCATCAAGCCGCGTAGCACCGACGTCCCCGCATGCGACCCGTGCGCGCCCTGAAAGTGGCTGGCGTAGCCGCGCTCCACCGGGTCGTCGCGCACGCGCAGCCAGGTGGCGGCGCACAGCACCGCCGTCAGCGCCGCCGTAACACCCATCACCGGGCGCCAGCCGAAGGCCTCGACCAGAAAGCGCAGCGGTACGCCCGCCACCACGCCGCCCACCACGCCCGTGAGGAGCGCCATGCCCGAGGCCAGCGCGTACTGCCTGGGCGCGAACCAGTGGCTGGCGAGCTTCAGCATCGAAACGAAGGCCACCGCCACCGAAGCGCCGATCAGCAGCCGCCCCATGTTGGCCCAGAAGATGGTGGGCGCGAAGGCGAACAGCGCCGTCCCGAGCGCCGCGACACCGGCCCCGGCGGTAAGCAGACGACGCGGCCCCCAGCGGTCGGCGATCATGCCGGTCGGGATCTGCATCGCCACGTAGGAATAGAAATAGAAGGCCGAGAGATTGCCCAGCGCCGCACCGGTGATGGCAAACTCGGTCATCAACTGGTCGGTGATTACCGCCGGCGCGACGCGCAGGTAGAAGCCGATCAGGTAGAGCAGCGCACCGAGGCCCCAGACCGACCACGCCAGTGAGGCTGGCGGAAAATTCTTTTGATCGCTCACGCCGGAAAGATCGCCGTGCCGCTGGCGCCGACTGTTGACGGTGGCAGGGTTTGAAATCTCGAGGCCAAATGCGATCCTTTCGGAGGTGCCGGGCTCAGCCCAACACCACGACTTTCAGTTTTTCGAACAGGCCGAGACCGGCCCACCATGCCAACCCGTCGGTGCGGAAGCGGATACCGGCTTCGGTCAGGGTGAGCTTCCTGGCGCCCATCTCGGTCGCGCCGGAGTCGGCAATGAAATCCGATTTCATCAGGTAACCGGCGATGGCGGGCTGAATCTGCTGTCCGTCGATTATCCAGCGAGCACCATAGCCGTCGGTATCGCCGCGCAGCATCAGGATCGGCTGGTAGTCGCCCATCAGCCGAAGCACCTTCAGCGTTTCGGCCCGGTTGGGAATGAGGGCGGTCCCGGGAGCATCCATGATTCAACTATGTCGCAATTCTCGCAATCGTCCGCCTAAATGCTGCGAGCCTGGAAGAGAATCCGGCCTGCGGCGCCAGTTCTTTACCGCGCGTAGAGACTGGAATCTGAAAAGCCGGTTCATCGGCCAATCTTAACGGACCCACGGACATTTCGCGAATGGCGTGGCGAGATGTCATGGCCAATCATATTTGCTCGTGAGCGGCGCATCCTGATCCAGTTTCGGTATTTCGCAGTGACGCGTTTACCCCAGGGGAATGGGCGCACCAAATGGTTGACTAGTTTAATCTACTATCATTTGATATTCTGACCACTGAAACTGAATTGCAGGGATTTCGATGGCGTCCGCACTTTTTGCCGACACGTGAAATTTTGAGGAGGAAATCTACAAATGGATACCAACTTCAATTTTCAGGAATGGGCGCTTCTGGCGAAAACCTCTCCGGAAGCCTTTGAAAAACGTCGCAGGGAAACAATCAACGAGTTCCTGTCTGCGTCGTCGGACCGGCAGCGAAGGTTCGGGCTTGGTCTGCAACGCGAGATCGACTTCGAAATAAAGCGTGCGAACAACCCGCAGGCGGCGCTTGCAGTGATCGCAAAAATGATGTGGGATCAAGTCGCGTTTCTGTGCGCCGAGGTGAATACGCTGAGCACGGACATCAGGGAACTTCAAGGAAACCCTGCGGTGGAAACCAAAAAACAGCCCGATGCGCCTGCCCCCGTCGCAACCGGCCAATCAATTCAATCCCGCATGGGCTGACGGACGCGTACCTGCCCGCTGATCAGCCTGACCAGAACCGGCCTCAGCCCGTCAGCACTGCTCCCACGGCAGGCCTTCGAAGCGCCAGCCGTTCATCGCGCCGCGATGGTGGGTGTCGTCGAGTTCGCCTTCGAAACCGTGCAGGACGTTGTACACACGGGTAAAGCCGGCGGCTTCGAGAGCGTGGCCGGCGTCGATCGAGCGGTTGCCGCTGCGGCAGATCAACACCACGGGGCGATCCCCGGAATGGCCGGCGAGCTTTTTCACTTCGCCGACGAAGTGGGGATTGATTTCCCAGTCGGGGCCGTCGTTCCACGACACATGGCTGACGCCGGCGGGATGGCCGACGAAAAAGAATTCCATTTCGCTGCGGCAATCGACAAACAGCGCGCTGGGGTTGTCGTGAAGGAACTTTGCAGCTTCCTTGGGGGTCAGGTGTTCCATGCTGTGTGCTCCACTCGATCGTCGGACCGGTCATTGTAGCCAAGCGCGGTATAGTAATCCGATCAATCCGCCATCTCCACTGACGCCCATGAACACCATGCTCCTGAAAAACCTGCTGCCCTGCGTATTCATGCTCCTCGCGCTGTCGGCCCGCGCCGAACCCGACCTCAGCGCGCCCGATGCCGCCGCCGCAACCGCCGCCGGCAAGATCACGCTGATCGACATCCGCACACCGCCGGAATGGAAGGAAACCGGCGTCGCCAAGGGTGCCAGACTGCTCAACATGCAGCATCCGCAGGGCGCACCGGGCTTCACGAATGCCCTGCTGGAACAGGTGAATGGCGACAGAAGCGCGCCCATCGCCCTGATCTGCCGCACCGGCAACCGCACCACCCAGGTCCAGCGCTATCTGCAAAGCGTCGGCTTCACGCAGGTCTACAACGTCAAGGAAGGCATGGCCGGCAGCGCATCCGGCCCGGGCTGGATCAAGCGCGGCCTGCCGGTGGAGACTTGCACTTCCCAATGTTAGGGAAGCCGCTCGAGGGAAGGTTCGTCATCCCGGGCTTGACCCGGGATCCAGACCGTCGACGCCGCTGGATTCCGGCTTGCGCCGGAATGACGACGAAAGTCGGCGCTGGCGGGACGGCGCTATAATCGCGCCTCGCTTCCGAGGAGCGCTGCAAGGTTGGCCTGCCGGTCATCACCCTAGGCTCGGAATCCGTTTTCAACGGCGCTCGCCTGACCTTGGTTAAACCGGGGCTTCGGTGAGCCGCATTGCGAGTCGCGCTCCCCGCCCCGGTCATGGACTGGAGAGACGCATGACCGCCGCACCCGATCACACCGCCCGCTGGCAACCCGACCGCAGCGCCGAATTGCGCGCCCTGTTGGCGCAACGCATCCTGATCCTCGACGGCGCCATGGGCACCATGGTGCAACGCCACGGGCTGGTCGAGGCCGACTACCGCGGGCAGCGTTTTTCCGCGTCGGCCAAGGACCTCAAGGGCAACAACGACCTGCTGTGCCTGACTCGGCCGGACGTGATCGGCGGCATCCACGAGGCCTACCTGCAGGCCGGCGCCGACATCCTCGAAACCAACACCTTCAACGCGACCCGGGTGTCGCAGGGCGAATACGGGCTGGCGGAACTGGCCTTCGAACTCAACCTCGAAGCGGCGAAACTGGCGCGCGGCCTGGCCGACCGGTATTCGACGCCCGACAAGCCGCGCTTCGTCGCCGGCGTATTGGGCCCGACCTCGCGCACCGCCTCGCTGTCGCCCGATGTGAATGATCCCGGCGCGCGCAACATCACCTTTGATGCGCTGGTGGCCGACTACGTCGAAGCCGCACGTGGCCTGACCGCCGGCGGCGCCGACATCCTGCTGGTGGAGACGGTGTTCGACACGCTGAACGCCAAGGCCGCATTGTTCGCCATCGAGAAGTTCTTCGACGAAGCCGGCCGGCGCTGGCCGCTGATGATCTCGGGCACCATTACCGACGCTTCCGGTCGCACGCTGTCGGGACAGACGGCCGAAGCCTTCTGGAATTCGCTGCGCCATGCGCGGCCGCTCTCCTTCGGCCTCAACTGCGCGCTGGGCGCGAAAGAGCTGCGCCAGCACGTCGAGGAGCTGTCGCGCCTCTGCGACTGTTACATCTCGGCCCACCCCAATGCCGGCCTGCCGAATGCCTTCGGCGGCTACGACGAAACACCGCAAATGCTGGCCGACGAAATCCGCGAATGGGGCGAGACTGGGATCATCAACATCGCCGGCGGCTGCTGCGGCACCTCTCCCGACCACATCCGCGCCATCGCCGAGGCGCTGAAGGATACGAAGCCGCGCCGTCCCGCCAGCACCGACTTTTCATTGCGCCTGTCGGGTCTCGAAGCCTTCAACGTCAACGACTCCAGCCTGTTCGTGAACGTCGGTGAGCGCACTAATGTGACCGGTTCCAAGGCCTTCGCCCGCATGATCCTCGAAGGCCGCTACGACGACGCCCTGGCCGTGGCCCGGCAGCAGGTCGAGAACGGTGCACAGGTGGTCGACATCAACATGGACGAGGCGATGCTCGATGGCCGAGGGGCGATGGTGCGCTTCCTGCACCTGGTCGGCTCCGAACCGGACATCTGCAAGGTGCCGCTGATGCTCGACAGCTCGAAGTGGGAGGTGATCGAAGCCGGCCTGAAATGCATCCAGGGCAAGGGCATCGTCAATTCCATCTCGATGAAGGAAGGCGAGGCGAAGTTCCTCGAACAGGCGCGGCTGGCACGGCGCTATGGCGCGGCGGTGATCGTCATGGCCTTCGACGAGCAGGGCCAGGCCGACACCTTCGAGCGCAAGACCGGCATCTGCAAACGCGCCTACGAGCTGCTGGTGGGCGACGGCTTCCCGGCCGAGGACATCATTTTCGACCCGAACATTTTCGCCATCGCCACCGGCATTCCGGAACACGACAACTACGCGGTGGACTTCATCAACGCCGTGCGCTGGATCCACGAGAACCTGCCCCACGCGCGGACCTCGGGCGGCGTTTCCAACGTGTCCTTCTCCTTCCGCGGCAACGACGCGATGCGCGAAGCCATCCACACCGTCTTTCTCTACCACGCGGTCAGGGCCGGCTTCACCATGGGCATCGTCAATGCCGGCCAGCTCGGCGTGTACGACGACCTCGCGCCCGAGTTGCGCGATGCGGTCGAGGACGTGGTGCTCAACCGCAAAGTCGCAGGCAAGCCAAACCCGGGCGACACGCTGATCGAGCTCGCTACAAGGGTGAAGGGCGCGGCGAAGGAGCAGGTGGTCGACCTGGCCTGGCGCGAATGGAGCGTGGACAAACGCCTCGAACACGCGATGGTCAGGGGCATCACGGACTACGTCGTGGCCGACACCGAGGAATGCCGCGCGGCACTGTTCGCCGCCGGCAAGCCGCCGCTGTCGGTGATCGAAGGCCCGCTGATGAACGGCATGAACGTGGTCGGCGACCTCTTCGGCGCCGGCAAGATGTTCCTGCCGCAGGTAGTGAAATCGGCGCGCGTCATGAAGCAGGCCGTGGCCCACCTGATCCCCTGGATCGAGGAAGAAAAGCGCCGCACCGGCTCGACCTCCAAGGGGCGCATCGTCATCGCCACGGTAAAAGGCGATGTGCACGACATCGGCAAGAACATCGTCGGCGTGGTGCTGGGCTGCAACGGCTACGACATCATCGACCTCGGCGTCATGGTTCCCGCCGACAAGATCCTGCACGCGGCGAAGGAGCACGGCGCGCAGGCCATCGGCCTGTCCGGTCTGATTACGCCCTCGCTGGAGGAAATGAGCCACTTCGCCGGCGAGATGCAGCGCCAGGGCTTCGACGTGCCGCTCCTGATCGGCGGCGCGACGACCTCGCGCGCGCACACCGCGATCAAGATCGCGCCGAACTACGCCGGCCCCGTCGTGTATGTGCCCGACGCCTCGCGCGCCGTCGGCGTGGTGACGAAACTGTTGTCGATCGACATGCGCGACGCCTACGTCGACGAGATCGCCGCCGACTACGAAAAAGTGCGGACCCAGCATGCGAACAAGAAGGGCGTGCCGCTGGTGACGCTGGCAGCGGCGCGCGCCAATGCCGCGAAACTCGAATTTATTGGTAAATGCGCGCCGGTCAAACCGAAACATCTTGGCGTCACCGTGCTACCGGATCTCGATCTCGCCGTGCTGGCCGGGTACATCGACTGGGGCCCCTTCTTCCAGACCTGGGACCTCGCCGGTGCCTACCCGAAGATCCTCGACGACGCCGTGGTCGGCGAAGCCGCGCGCAATGTGTTCAAGGACGGCAAGGCGATGCTGCAGCAGCTAATCGCCGAAAAGTGGATACGCGCCAACGCGGTGTTCGGCCTCTTCCCCGTCGCGCGCAGCAATGAGGACATCGATTTCCTGGTCGACGGCGAGC
>CAIZKA010000239.1 GCA_903933395.1 uncultured beta proteobacterium
ACAGGAATTCGGCCCAGTCCCAGGCGGGGCGCGCGGCACCCCGCATGTGCTCCGGCGGCCGCACCAGCATCCAGCTGTAGCTGGCCCAGCCGATGATCGCCACCACCATCAGCAGGTCGCCTTCCACCAGCTGGATGCGCAGCAGCGCGAGCGGATCGCCGCGCGAAAGCACGGTCAGCACGCCGGCCAGCGACAGCACCGCGCCTAGCAACTGCGGCCGCGTCGGATGCACGCGGTAGAACAGCGCGCCGACGATCATGGTCCACACCGGCAGGCTCGAAGCGATGAGCGTCACGTTCACCGGCGTGCTGGTGCGCAGCGCGACGTACTGCATGGCGTTGTAGGCGCCGACGCCGATCACCCCGAGCACCCCGAGGTAGGCCCAGCGCACGCGAATCTCGGCACGCGCCTCGGGCGTAGCGAGAATTTTCCAGCCCAGCGGCAGCAGCAGCAGCAGCGCCAGTCCCCAGCGCAGGGCGTTGAGCCACAGCGGGCCGATGCTGTCGATCGCCAGGCGCGCGACCACGGAGTTGCAGGCCCACAGCAGCGGCGGCAGGATCAGCAGGACCAGCAGGCGCAAGGACAGTTGCATGGCGGATCAGGACCTGTGCCGGCGCATCGCTTCAGGCCGGCGCGGCGGCGCCATCGAGGCGGGCCATCCAGTCGAGCACGGCATCCACGGTCTTCCCCGGCTGTTCGAAGGGGAACAGGTGCGTGCCTTCGATCCAGCTGATGCGCCCTTGCGTGACGCGCTGCGTCGCGGCGAGGCCAGCCTGGCGCACCTCGCGCGAACGCGTACCGGCGACGAAGGCCACCGGCCCGCCCGGCGGATGCAGGCGCATGTAGGGCACCAGGCGGTGCGGCACGGTCGAGTAGATTTCGGCTTCGATTTCCGGGCGGAATTTCAGGCGCCGGGCCTTGCCGCTGCGATCGGCCGGGTCCTGCTCGGTGCCCTGGCGGACATAATCGTCCAGCACCGCCGGATGCCAGCGCGCGAACATCGGCTTTCTGGCGAAATGACCATGTACTTCGCCCAAATCGGGCCAGCGGTCGCGGCGTTTTCTCGCGACCGCTGCCGGCGACAGCCGGTCCATCTGGCCGATCGCCTTGACCACGCTGACCAGGCCGGATTTCCAGCCATGGATGATCGGCGAATCGAGCAGCACGATGCCGCGCACGCGCTGCGGGCGCAGGCCGGCGGCGAGCAGGCTGAGGTAGCCGCCCATCGAGTGCCCGACCAGCCAGACGCGGGGCTGCCGCAGGCCGTCGATCAGCGCGGTGAGCTGCTGCGTCATGCCGCTCCAGCGGCGATCGACGGGAAACTGCGCGTCGTGACCGAAATGCTCGATCGCCTCCACCTCGTGGCCGGCGGCGCGCCAGCCGTCGAACAGCTGCCGGTAAGTCGAGGCGCTGTAGCTGTTGCCGTGGGAAAAAACGATCATGGCGGCGCGGCGGGTCAGGAAGCTGAGGCCAGCGGGTCGGGCATCATTGTCGCCGCAAGGGCGCGCTTCGCAGCGGGCGAAAGCCGCTTGATGCGGTACTCGGCCTTCGAGGCCGCCGAGCGGTCGGGATGCGCTTCGGCCGCCAGCATGCGCACGGGGGCATGCAAGCGCATGGCACGCGCGCCGCGGCCCTCGCGATGTGCGGCGAAGCGCGCCGCCAGGTCGACCGTGATCCCCGTGTACAGGCTGCCGTCGCTGCACTCGATCAGGTAGACGTACCAGGTCTTGCCCGCGTCCATCAGCTCACATGCCTCACGCGCTCAAAGCTTGTGAAGAAATCGTAGCGAGCGGGCCGCAGCGGGGTGCGGCCGGAGCGCAGCTACCGGAATGTACGCGTTTGTACATGAGGATAGCGAGCACCGCCCAAGCCCCGATCCGGCACGCGCAGTAGATTTATTCATAAGCTTTCAAGTCAGCAGCGGATGCATCCAGACAAACATCACCTGCCCCTGCGACTCGGCCAGTTGTGCCAGGTCGGCAAGTTCGAACACCATCGCCTGCACGTCCGCCGTTTCCCACTGCTCC
>CAIZKA010000240.1 GCA_903933395.1 uncultured beta proteobacterium
GGCCTCAAGTACATGTTCGTCATGATGAACGCGGCGCGCTTCGCGGTGGGGCTGGAAGGACTCGCGATCAGCGAACGCGCCTACCAGCACGCCGTGGCCTACGCCAGAGACCGGGTGCAGGGGCGCGCCATCGAAGGTTCGGCCGCCGGCGTGGCGATCATCAAACATCCCGACATTCGCCGCATGCTGATGCTGATGCGCGCCAACACCGAGGCCATGCGCGCCCTGGCCTATTCGGTGGCCGCCGCGCACGACGCCGCAGCGCGCCACGCGGACGCCGCCGAGCGGGCGCAGAAACAGGCCTACGTCGACCTGATGATCCCGGTGGTCAAGGGCTGGAGCACCGAGACCGGCAACGAAATGGCTTACCTGGGCGTGCAGGTCCATGGCGGCATGGGCTTCATCGAGGAAACCGGCGCCGCGCAGTTCATGCGCGACGCGCGCATCACGACCATCTACGAGGGCACTACCGGCATCCAGGCCAACGACCTGATGGGGCGCAAGATCGCCCGCGAAGGCGGAACCACGATCAAGGGCGTGATCGCCACGATGCAGCAGACGCGAGGCGAACTGGCGCAGCACAAGGGCGCGGAGTTCGCTGCCATCGCGGCGGCGCTGGGTCGCGGCATCGACGCGCTGCAGCAGGCGACCGACTACATCGTCGGCAACTACGGCAAGGACGTGCGCGCCGTGGCGGCCGGTGCCGTACCCTTCCTGCGTCTGATGGGCATCGTCTCGGGCGGCTGGATGATGGCGCGCGCCGCGTTGGTGGCGCAAGGCAGGATTGCCGCCGGAGACAGCGACCCCTTCTTCCCGGCCAAGATCGCCACGGCGCATTTCTACGCCGACCACGTCATGGCGGCTGCGGCCGGCCTGGCGCAGGAAGTGGTGCAGGGCGGTGCGAGTGCATTGTCGCTCGACGAAGCGATGTTCTGAGTTTGCTTGCGCCGCAATGAAAAACGGGAACCCGCGGGTTCCCGTTTTTCATTGGCGCCGTGTCGCTAGCGCCGACTTTTTGCACCGATTACATCTGCGTGTAGATCGGCCCTTCGCCGCCCTGCGGCACGACCCAGTTGATGTTCTGCGTCGGGTCCTTGATGTCGCAGGTCTTGCAATGCACGCAGTTCTGCGCGTTGATCTGCAGGCGCGGATCGCTGCCGTCCTCGTTGCGAACGATCTCGTACACGCCGGCCGGGCAGTAGCGCTGCTCGGGGGCGTCATAGAGCGCGAGGTTGGTCGCAATCGGTACGCCGGCATCCTTCAGTTGCAGATGGCAGGGCTGGTCTTCCTCGTGGTTGGTATTGGAGAGAAAGACCGAGGACAGGCGGTCGAAGGTCAGCACGCCGTCGGGCTTCTCGTAGGCGATCGGCGTGCATTCGGCGGCGGGCTTCAGCTTGAGGTGGTCGGCCGTGTTGTGCAGGGTCCACGGCGCCTTGCCGCGCAGCAACACCTGATCGATACCGAACATGACCGAGCCGGTCCACAGGCCCTTGGCCATCCAGGGCTTGAAGTTGCGTGCGGTGTGCAGTTCTTCGTAGAGCCAGGACTCGCGGAAGGCTTCCGGATAGGCGCTCAAGGCGTCGTTGGCACGCCCCGCGGCCAGTGCTTCGGCAGCCGCCTCGGCGGCCAGCATGCCGCTCTTGATCGCGGCATGGCTGCCCTTGATGCGCGAGGCGACCAGCATGCCGGCATCGTCGCCGATCAGCGCGCCGCCGGGGAAGTCGAACTTGGGCAGGGACTGCAGGCCGCCCGCGGCGAGTGCCCGGGCGCCGTAGGCCAAGCGCTTGGCACCCTTGAACAGGGGTGCAATCTGCGGGTGGGTCTTCAGGCGCTGCATTTCCTCGAAGGGCGCGAGGAAGGGGTTCTTGTAGCCCAGGCCGACGACGAGGCCGACGGACACCAGGTTCTCGCCGAAGTGGTAGATGAAGCCGCCGCCGTAGGTGTCGGATTTCATCGGCCAGCCGAAGGTGTGCATCACCAGACCCTTCTCGAACTGCTCGGGATCGACTTCCCAGAGTTCCTTGATGCCGATGGCGTAGGTCTGCGGATCGGAATCCGCGCGCAAATTAAACTTCGCCTCGACCTGCTTGCCGAGGTGGCCGCGGCAGCCTTCGGCGAAGAGGGTGTACTTGGCCAGCAGTTCCATGCCCGGCTGGTGGTTGGGGCCGGGCTGGCCGTCGCGACCCACACCCATGTCGCCGGTGGCGATGCCGCGCACCGCGCCCTTGTCGTCGTAGAGCACTTCGGCGCCGGCGAAGCCGGGATAGACCTCGACGCCCAGCGCTTCGGCCTGTGCGCCCAGCCAGCGGCAGAGCTGGCCCAGGCTGATGACGTAGTTGCCGTGGTTCTGGAAGCAGCCGGGAAGGAGCATGACGGGCAGATCGACGAAGCCGTACTGCGTCAGGAAGGCGAAGCGGTCCCGGGTTACCGCGGTGTCCAGCGGCGCGCCCTGTGCCTGCCAGTCGGGGATCAGTTCGTTCAGGGCACGCGGATCCATGACCGCGCCGGAGAGGATGTGGGCGCCGATTTCGGAGCCCTTCTCGATCAGGCAGACGTTGATTTCGGCATTGATCTGCTTGAGCCGGATGGCGGCGGCAAGCCCGGCCGGGCCGCCGCCCACGATCACGACATCGAATTCCATGGATTCGCGCTGCATGCTGACCCCGATCGATTGATTTGATCGCGAGATTATAATCTTGATGTGTTGAATAACCCCTTGGCCAGCCCCGCTATGGAACATCATCGCAAGCTCATCTTCAGCAACCGGATGCCCATTCGCTGGGGCGATCAGGACGCCATGGGGCATGTCAACAACACGGTCTATTTCCGCTACATGGAACAGACGCGCATCGAATGGCTGGAGAGCTTCGGCTTCGGAACGGAGTGGACGCAGACCGAAGGACCGGTGATCGTCAATGCCAGTTGCACCTTCCTGATTCCATTTACCTATCCCGGCACCATTGATTGCCGCATGTTCTGCGGCACGCCGGGGCGTAGCAGCGTGCCGACGTATTACGAGTTGCGCCTCGCGGGCGAGGACCGGATTTATTCCGAAGGCGCAGCCAAACTGGTGTGGATCAACCCGTCGACGGGCAAGTCGATCCCGCTGCCCGATGTCATGCGCGCAAGCTGCCTTTAGTTTTGTTTTAGTCCCTCCGAATACAGGAACCCACCATGAGCACAAGCATCGCACCGATCTGGCAACCCTCGGCACGGCGCATTGCCGCTACGCGCCTGACGGCATTCATGAAGGCGGCCGGCAAGCGCTGGAATCGCCGTCTCGCCGGCGCCGACTATCAAACTCTGCATGCCTGGTCGATCGCCCAGCCGGAAGAGTTCTGGACTTCGGTCTGGGAGTTCGGCGAGGTGCACGGCGAGATGGGAAACACGGTCGTCGTCGACCGCGAAAAGATGCCGGGTGCAAGATGGTTTCCCGAAGCGCGCCTCAACTTTGCCGAGAACCTGCTGTGCCGCCGCATTGAAGGCGACGCGCTGGTGTTCTGGGGCGAGGACAAGGTCAAGGGCCGCGCCAGCCATGCCGAGTTGTATCGGGCCGTGGCGCAAACCTCCGCCGCCTTGCGCGCCATGGGCGTGGTCAAGGGCGACCGCGTCGCCGCCTACCTGCCCAATCTGCCCGCCGCGGTGGTCGCTATGCTGGCCGTGGCATCCATCGGCGCCATCTTTTCCTCGGCCTCGCCGGACTTCGGCGTGCAGGGCGTGCTTGACCGCTTCGGCCAGATCGAACCGAAAGTGCTGTTTGCCTGCGACGGCTACTGGTACAACGGCAAGACCAACGATTGCCTGGGCAAGGTGGCCGAAATTGCCGCGCGCCTGCCGTCGCTCGAGCGCGTGGTCATCGTGCCGTATGTGGGGAATTCGCTTGCAAGCGAGGCGGCCGACGGGATCCGGCATGGCGTCACGCTCGCTGACTTCCTCGCGCCCCATGTCGCCGAGCGCAAGATCCGCTTCGAGCGGCTGCCCTTCGACCATCCGCTTTACATCATGTATTCCTCGGGCACCACGGGCGTGCCCAAGTGCATCGTGCATTGCGCCGGCGGCGTCCTGCTGCAGCACATCAAGGAACACCAGTTGCAGAGCGACGTGAAGCCTGGCGATCGCCTGTTCTTCTTCACCACCTGCGGCTGGATGATGTGGAACTGGCTGGTCACCGCCCTGGCTTCCGGTGCGACCCTGCTGCTGTATGACGGCTCGCCCTTCGTCGGCCGTGGCAACATCCTCTTCGACTATGCCGATGCCGAAGGCATGACGCATTTCGGCACCTCGGCCAAGTTCATCGACGCCATCGCCAAGATCAACCTGCAGCCGCGGCGGACGCACCGGCTGGAACACCTGCGCACCCTGTTCTCCACCGGCAGCCC
>CAIZKA010000241.1 GCA_903933395.1 uncultured beta proteobacterium
CTGAAACTTAGTTTTAGTTGCGGCCGCTGCGCTTAACGCCGATAAAGCCGGCGTTAGCCTGCACTGAAACTTAGTTTTAGTTGCGGCCGCTGCGCTTAACGCCGATAAAGCCGGCGTTAGCCTGCACTGAAACTTAGTTTTCATGAAGATCTCCTCTGGTTGGCGGCAGGCGCTGATGCGCCGGCCATGAAGCGCAAGATAGGCGGACCTCGAGCGTCCGTCTGTTAGCGAGTGTCAGCAGATATGTCGGTACCTGATTTCGGTTAGCATCGGCCGATGACCACTCCCGCCCCTGTCCGCACCGATGCTGCGGTGATAGCGCTGGTCGGCATGGCCCACGCCACCTCGCACCTGTTTCACCTTTTGTTACCTCCGCTGTTTCCGCTGCTGATGCCGGACTTCGGTTTCGGCTATACCGAGGCCGGTTTCCTGATGACGGTGTTTTTCGTCATCTCCGGCGTCGGCCAGGCGCTTGCCGGGATCGTCGTCGATCGCTACGGCGCGCGCCGCGTGCTGATGGCCGGGGTTAGCCTGCTGGCGGCGTCGGGCCTCGCGCTCTCGGCGGCGGCCAACTATCCGATGCTGCTGCTGGCCGTGGCGCTGGCCGGCATGGGCAATTCGGTATTCCACCCGGCGGACTTTTCGCTGCTGAACAAGAAGGTGTCACCGTCGCGTCTGGGGCACGCCTTTTCTGCGCACGGCCTGTCGGGAAACCTCGGCTGGGCGCTGGGTGCGACGATTTCCGGCATGGCCCTGGCCTGGGGCGGCTGGCGCGGGGCCGGGCTTGCGGCGGCGTCGGTGGCTTTTTGCTCGGTGGCGGCGCTGCAGATGGCGCGGCGGCTGCTTGATGACGACGTGGCAAGATTTCCCGCAGGGACGCACGGCGCTGGCGCGGGCGGCACGGCGACGGAGACGACTTTCGGCTTCCTCGGCGCTCCTGTGATCTGGCTGAGCTTCCTGTTCTTCCTGCTGGTCACGGCGGCCTTCGGCGGCTTGCAGAGTTTTTCCGTGCCGGTGCTGGGCGGCATCTACGGGTTGACGGCGGCGGCGGGCGTGGCGGCGCTGACGGGCTATCTGCTGGGTTCGGCGGCTGGCATGGTGGTCGGCGGCTTTGTCGCCGTGCGCGTGCAGGCACATGACCGCGCGGTGGGTGCCGCCCTGGTCGGCGCCGCGGTCTTCGCCTCGGTGTTGGCCAGCGGCTTGCCGCCGGCGTGGAGCGTGATTCCGCTGATGGTCGGCGTAGGCATCGGCGTAGGCCTCGCCGGCCCTTCGCGCGACCTGCTGGTACGGCGCGTGGCGATCGAGTCCCTGGCCGGCGGCAAGGAATCGCCGGCATTCGGCCGCGTCTATGGTTTCGTCTATTCCGGGCTCGACGTCGGCCTCGCGCTGGGGCCGCTGGCCTTCGGCATGCTGCTCGACGCCGGCGGCCGCGGCGGCGTGCTGCCGGGCGTGGCGCTGCTGCAAATCCTGGCGGTGCTGACGGTGCTGGCCATGGGCCGCCGCGTCGGTCCGGGGCGCTAACCCGGGCCTGCGATTTCTACTTGCTGGGCATGGTCCATACGCCGTCCCAGCTTGCGGGCGGCGGGGTGCTGCGGTAGATCCGGCAACGCTCGAAATAGATCTTCGACGGCCCGTCCTCGGGATTGGCCGCCAGGGACTCGCTGAAGCAATGTTCGGCGCCGCTCCAGTCGCGCTGGCGATAGCGCAGCAGACCTTCGCTGAAAGCTGCCAGCGCCTCTTCGCGATGGGGGAAGCTGTCTTCCGAGTGGTGGCCCAGCGCCTCGTAGATGGCCACCGGCATGTCCCTGCCGCGCACGCGGATCAGGTCGATCTCGCGGGCTGCCGCATGATGCTTGACCGCCGCCCAGGTGGCGTCGCAAATCAGGATCGAGGTGCCGTAGAACTTGTTGGCGCTTTCAAGGCGCTCGGCCAGATTGACCCGGTCGCCGATCACGGTGTATTCCATGCGCTTCAGGGACCCGATGTTGCCGGCGACGACATTGCCGGTGCTGATGCCGACGCCGATCCGGATCAGTTCGCTGCCGCGCGCGGCGCGGCGCCGGTTGAGCGCGTGCAGGCCGGTCAGCATCTTGTTGCCGACCATGATGGCGTTGCTGGCGTCTTCCTCGCTTTGCAGCACCGAACCGAACACGGCCATGATCATGTCGCCGATGTACTTGTCGAGCACGCCGTTGTGGGCGAAGACGATATCCACCATGTCGGTGAAATACTCGTTGAGCAGGGCCACGGTTTCCTTGGCGCCCAGGCGTTCCGAGATCGAGGTGAAGCCGCGGATGTCGGAGAACAGCACGCTGACGTCGCGTCCCGTTCCGCCGAGTTCCACTTCGCCGCTCGCAAGAAGCTGGTCCACCACCGACTTGCTCATGTAGCGCGACATGGTGTTGCGCAGGCGCTTCTCGCGGGTGATGTCCTCCATCATCAGCATGTAGCCGATCGGTTCGTCGCGCGGGCTGGTCAGTTGCACCGTTGCAAGATTCACCGAGATGATTTCGCTGCCGTCGATGAACAGGTCGGTATCGACGGTGATGTCGGTGTTGCCCGTGGCTTGCACCTTGTCCAGACTTTTCGCCACCCAGATGTTGCGGCCGACGAAGATCTCCTCCAGCCGGTGCCCGATCAGTTCCGCGTCGCTGAGGCGCAGGATGCGGCGGGCCGATTCGTTGACCTTCTTCAATGTGCCGTTGGCGTCCAGCGTCAGCACGGCATTGTTCATGCTGTGCAGGATGGCCTCGTTGTAGTTGCGTTCGGCGTTGACCTCCTCGAACAGTTGTGCATTCTCGATGGCGACGGCCGCCTGCGCCGAGAATGCCCGCAGGCGCCGCTCGTCGGCGCTGCCGAAGGCACCGCCCTTGCGGTTGAGGATCTGCATGACGCCGATCTTGCGCTCGCCCCTGGCGACGATCGGCATGCACAGCATGCTGTGGGTGCGGTAGCCGGTGTGGCGGTCGAAATCGGCATTGAAGCGGGGGTCGGTATAGGCGTCGGCGATGTTGATCACGCGGCCGCTGCTGAAGCATTCGCCGGCGATTCCGGCATCCGCCGGGAATCGGATTTCCTCACCGGCGATGCCGCCGGCGACGCGTGAGAACAGCTCATGGCTGGTCGCGTCGTAGAGGAACAGGGTGCCGCGGTCGGCGTCGAGCAATGAGGTTGCCGCGGTCATGATCTTCATCAGCAGCGGATCGAGGTGGATCTCGGCGACGATCGAGATGCTGACTTCCAGCAGCATGGCTTCCTCGCGCTGCTGGCGTTCGACCTTCTCGAACAGGCGCGCATTCTCGAGCGCGGCGGACGCCTGCAGCGACAGCCCCTCGAGCAGCTTCTGGTCCTCGCTGTCGAAGTCTCCGGCATGCTTGTTCAGTACCTGGGTGATGCCGATCACTTCATGGTTCTTGTTGCGGATCGGCACGCAGAGGATGTTGCGCGTGCGGTAGCCGGTGCGGCGGTCCACTTCCTGGTTGAAGCGCGGATCGGCGTAGGCATCGGCAATGATTTCGGCTTCGCCGCGGGTAAACACCGAACCGGCGACGCCGAGGCGGCAGGGAAAGCGGATCTCGCCGATGACATCGCCCTGCATGACGCGCGAGAACAGTTCATCGGTCTCGGGGTCGTGCAGGAACAGCGAACTGCGGTCGGCGTTCAGCGCCTCCGTCACCACCTCCATCAGGCGCGGAAACAGCACGTCGAGCGAAAGGCTGTCGGATACGCGGTTGGCGATGTCGGCCAGCGCCGAGGTCCGGCGCAGCATTTCGGTAATGCGGAAGAACAGTTCGGCCTTGCCCGTCTCGTCGAGACCGTGCAGAAGCTTCTCGATGTCCTCCTGGTGCAGGCGGTGTTCGAGAATCTCGCGAATGGTTTCGAAGCCGATTTGCATGCGCAATAGGAGCGGAAGACCCGTTGGTCGAACTACGCGCTATTGTAACCACAATGAAGGAAAGCCCATTTGCCGCCGGGAATCCGGCCGGCGCGAAGGCCGTCAGCCGCCGAGTTCAGCGTGGCGCGGACAGGAGGCGAGGTGGTCGTTGACCATGCCGGTCGCCTGCATGTGGGCGTAGACGACCGTGGGGCCGATGAAGCGGAAGCCGCGGCGCTTGAGTTCCTTCGACAGGGCTTCGGCCTCGGGGGTGATGGCAGGAACTTCCGCCATGCTGCGCCAGCGGTTGAGGCGCGGCCGGCCATCGACAAACTGCCACAGCAGGCGGTCGAGGCTGCCGCCCTGTTCATAGAGTTCCAGCGTGGCGCGGGCGTTGCCTATGCTGGCGGCGATCTTCAGCCGGTTGCGGACGATGCCGGCGTCGCCGAGCAGGCGGGCGACATCCTTTTCGCCATAGCGTGCGATGCGGGCCGGATCGAAGCCGTCATAGGCGCGGCGATAGTTTTCCCGCTTCCTGAGGATGGTGATCCAGGAGAGCCCGGCCTGCGCACCCTCGAGGATGAGGAACTCGAAAAGGGTTCGCTCGTCGTGGCAGGGCACGCCCCACTCGGTGTCGTGGTAGGCGACATAGAGAGGATCGGTGCCGCACCACGGACAGCGCGCCGTGGCGCCGGCGCCAGCGCGGTGCGTCCCTTCGGGAACTCTCAATTCAGCACCAGTACGCCGCGCTTGAGCCCCGGGTCATCCGGATGTTTCGAGAGGACGAAGCCGAGGCTGGCGACGAAGGCCAGCATGCGGGTATTTTCGGCGAGGAAATCGCCGTCCATGTAACGGAGGCCGGCGCTGCGCGCGGTGTCGATGAGGACGCCCATGAGGCGCCGGGCCAGACCCTGGCCCTGCCAGTCGTCGGCGACGACGATGGCAAACTCGCAGGATTCGCCGTCCGGGCTGGTGGCGTAGCGGACGACGCCGATTTCCTTTTCCGCGCCATCCACTTCGATGGTGGCGACATAGGCCATTTCGCGGTCGTAGTCGATCTGGGTAAGCCTGATCATCTGTGCCTGCGACACTTCGCGGATGGTGTTCATGAAGCGCAGGTAGCGTGATTCGGGCGAAAGGGCCTTGACGAAGTCATGCTCGAGGCGGACATCCTCGGGCCGGATCGGGCGGATCGTGACCTGCTGGCCGTTCCTGGCCTGGTAGCTGGTCTTCAGGTGCGACGGATAGGGATGGATCGCCATGTGGTCATAGCGACCGGCCGTGATCGGCGTGTTCTCGATGTGGATGCGCGCATCCACGGCGACCGCGCCGTGCTCATCGACGATCAGCGGATTGATGCCCATCTCGCTGATCCAGGGCAATTCGCAGACCATGGCGGAAACGCTGAGCAGCACGGCCTCGATGGCGTCCATGCTGACCGGCGGCATGTTGCGGAACTGGCCGAGTCGCGCGGTGGTCCGGGTCGAGGCCAGCATGTCGGCGACGAGAAAGGAATTCAGCGGCGGCAGGGCTACGGCGCGCTCGCTCCTGCTGGCCTCGACGCCGGTGCCGCCGGGGCCGAAGACGATGGTCGGGCCGAAGATCTTGTCGCGCATCATGCCGACCGCCAGTTCGCGCCCGTTGGGCTTCTGGATCATCGGCTCGATGGCGATGCCGTTGACGTGCGCGTCCGGACGATTCTTTTTTACGTCGTCCATGATTTCCAGCCAGCCGTCGCGCACCGCAGCCAGGCTGTTCAGGTTCAGGCGCACGCCGCCGCAATCGCTTTTGTGGGCGATTTGCGGCGAATCGATTTTCATCACCACCGGCAGGCCGAGTTCTTCGGCCAGCACCATGGCTTCGGAGGCGGAACGGGCCACCCGGGTTTGCGCGATGGGAATCCTGAAGGCCGACAGTATGGCCTTCGATTCCATTTCGCTGAGCACCTTGCGCCC
>CAIZKA010000242.1 GCA_903933395.1 uncultured beta proteobacterium
ATGCGTACCGCCCATTCGATCGCCGGCAGCTCGCCGAACTTCGGCCGCTGCGGGCTGCCGCCGATCGGCACCACGTCGAGATACAGGTCGGGTGCGAGGCGGCGATTCAGTGCCAGCTCGGCGCGGCAGCACGCCTCGCGCTGCGCCAGCGTGCCGTAATCAAGAAAGGGCAGGGTGACGGGCTTCTTGATCTTGTAGGCGAACTCGCCGGCCAGCAGCAGCCAGGAGGCATGGGTCTCGACCAGGTCGACGCGACCGGCGGCATGCGGGTAGACGCTCGTATCGATGAGGGCACGGATCAGGGGGGGCAGTGCTGCGGACATGAGGCCTCGATTGTTGCGCTGCCCCGGGGGTTCAGTACGCCGGACGGTTGATGCGCGGCGCTATTGTGCGGCGGCTTGCTGCAGCTCCGCGGGGAGGGTGATCTCGATCAGCCCGGCATTGGCACCGCTCAGCGTGAGCGTGCCGCCCATGTCCGCGAGGCGTCGCCTTGCCAGTTCGAGCTGAGCATCCGAGAGGGCCACGGCATGTTCCGGAGCACCGCTGTTAGTCGCCGATTCGGTAGTAATCCGGATCGTCACGCCCTGCTCGCAGGGAGTGGTTGCTACGGTAACGCGCCCCCGTCGGCTCGGCAGGAGATTCATCAGGACTTCCTTCAGGTGGTCGGAAACCAGCCTGCACGTCGGCACGCCTTCGCCGCTGCGGAATTCGATCGGCTTGTTGCGGAAGCGCAGGTCGAAGTTGAAAAAGTAGCAAACTGCCTCGACCAGCCGGTTGACGTCGGTGAGCTCCGGGTTGTCGCCGCTTGCCAGGGCAAACGTGGTGATCTGGCGGCTCATGCGCACGATGCGGTTGGTTTGTTCGGCGATCATGCTGGCGGCTTCCTGGGGATCGATCCCGCCCGGCTGCGGATCGGAAAGCTCGCGCGCCAGGCCGGAGATGATGGTCAGGGCGTTGCCGGTTTCATGGGAGACGTGGGCCGCCATGGCCGCCATGGCCGACATCTTCTCGTGGTGCCATAAACGTTCGCGGGCAAGGGCTTTTTCCTGGGCCAGGACCTGGGCATCGATCAGGCTTTGACCGCGCTTGACGATCAGGAGCAGGGCCACAAAAAGCCCGACCAGCAGCGCGCCGACCACTCGCAGCAGCTCGCCGGAATTCTCGGCGACGATTTCGGCGTCATGTTTTGCGGCCTGCTCGATCTTCTCCTGGTTGGCGGCAACGATCGCGGCAAGCTCCGCGGAACTGCCCTTGACCTGTCCCAGGAATGGCGTGACATCCGCATAGATTTCAAAGACGCCTAGCACCATGTCGCTGCCCTTGCGGCGCACCGGGATGTAGCTGGAGATCAGATCGCGGTTTTCGACCGTGCCCTCGAAAGCGCTGAACTGGTCGCGATGGGTGAGTTCGCTCGCCGCTTTTCCCTGTGCCGCCGAACGCCAGCCGGCGTTGAGGGCCTTGTCTTCGCCGATCTGCTTGTGCTCCGACGAGTAGACGGTGAGACCGCGCAGGTCATAGACCTTGATCTTGAACACCGTGCTGCCCTTCATGGCGGCGAAGGTTCGTTTGTCCAGCGCAGCGAAACCCGGCAGCGCCCTGATTTTCTTCCCCAGTTCTGCGAAACATTCCTTGCGTGCCTCGGGCGCCATCGTCGCCGGGATCTTCTTGTACTCCTCGATCGCCCGGCAGTAATCAACAGAAAGCGACTGGACCCGGGCGATGAAGGGTCCGAAATCCGACTCCCAGAGGACATTGGCGAGGAGGTCGGTCATGTTTTCGTTGGCAGCCTCCTGCGCGGCGATCAGGCTTCTTTTGGCGGCCTGATCCGTCTTGCGCGACAGTTCCATCTGGGATTGCTTGAAAAATGCCGCCTGCCCTTTCTGAACCTTTTCGAAAAAGGCAATTTCTCCGTGTTCGAGAAAGTAGAGTGAGAGGCCGACAAGCAGGAATGTCGATAGCGCCGCAACGGTGAAATAGCGCACCAGGCGAAAGCGCCCGGCGCCCGGTGTCGGCGGCGTTTGCACGGCGGCGGTCGGCGGCGGCAAAGCGCGATCCATTGGTCAGGAAACCGCGAGTCGGGCCATATCCCGGCGAATCGCCGTGAAAGTAGTGCGTGTCATCGGGTACTCCGTGTGCGGCGAGGAATCCATGCAGGAACAATACTCGCCAAAGGGTCAAATATATCATCCCCAACTAATATTCTGCTGCGCTGCAGCGCGAATACATTGATTCATATCAATGCCATGCCTGGTAGGCACTTGCGGGCGGGAACGTAAGCGACATCCGCAATCCGCCCAGGGCAATCGCATGAATCTTATACAAGACCGAGAAGCTGAGCGCGATAGGTGTCGGAGGTGGCGGCGATGAGGCGGCGGACCTTGAGCCCGCCCTTGCGCTTGACCGGGGCGAGGCGAATGAGGTTCAAGGCAATATGA
>CAIZKA010000243.1 GCA_903933395.1 uncultured beta proteobacterium
ACGGCCGTGATTGCCGCGCTGGATGCGAAGAAGCTCGCTGCCTATGTCTGCGATTTCCCCAGTCCGCAGGTCAACAACCATCCCGGCGTGATTGCCCTGCCGCACCTGGGTGCGTCCACCGGCGAAGCGGAAGAGAACTGCGCCATCATGGTCGCCGAGCAGCTGCGCGACTACATGGAGCACGGCAACGTGCAGAATGCGGTCAATTTCCCCAATGTCGCGATGCCGCGGGAATCGAACTTCCGCATCGCGGTGGCCAATTCCAACGTGCCCAACATGCTGGGCCAGATATCGACCGCCATGGCCAATGCCGGACTCAACATCCACAACATGATGAACAAGTCCAAGGGCGACGTCGCCTACACGCTGGTCGATGTGGATAGCGCCGTGCCGGGCAATGTCGTCGATGCCATCGCCGGCATCGAGGGCGTGCTGGCTGTCAGGTACTTGCCGCTGGAGGGCTGAGCGTGGCCGACGATTCGCAAGAGCTGGGACGCCTGCGTGACGGCATCGATGCGATCGACGGCGAACTGCTGCGCCTGATCAACGAACGGGCCGGGCTGGCGCGTCGCATCGGCGAGATCAAGCAGGGCAACATTTACCGGCCGGAACGCGAAGCGCAGGTGCTGCGCCGGGTGGCCGAGAGAAACCCCGGCCCCCTGTCCGCCGCCGCGGCCCAGCGCATCGTGCGCGAAGTCATGTCGGCCTGCCTGGCGCTGGAACAGCCGCTGACCATTGCTTACCTCGGCCCGGCCGGAACCTATTCCGAATCGGCCGCGCGCAAGCATTTCGGCGGCGCGCCGACGCTGCTGGCCTGTCCCGGCATCGACGACGTGTTCCGCGCCGTTGAAGCCGTCAATGCCGATTACGGCGTGGTGCCGCTGGAGAATTCGACCGAGGGTGCCATCGGCCGGTCCCTCGACCTCCTGCTGTCCTCGCCCTTGCAGATCTGCGGCGAGATCAACCTGCCCATCCATCACAAGCTGATGGGGCAGGGCGACAGTCCGGAGGGCATCACCCGCATCTATTCGCACGCGCAATCGCTCGCGCAATGCCACGAGTGGCTGAACCGCAAGCTGCCGCAGGTGCAGCGGATTCCGGTGGCGAGCAATGCCGAAGCGGCGCGGCTGGCGGGCGCCGAGGCGGGAACGGCAGCCATTGCCGGCGATGCCGCGGCCGAACTGTATGGCCTGAAAATTCTCGCCGAAAACATCGAGGACGATCCGAACAACACCACGCGCTTTGCCGTGATCGCCGGCCACGACGCCGGGCCCTCTGGGGCGGACCGCACCTCGCTGGTCTGCTCGGCACAGAACCGGCCGGGCGGCCTTTACCAGTTGCTGGCGCCCTTCGCCGACAACGGCGTATCGATGAGCCGCCTGGAGTCGCGCCCGGCGCGCGGTTTCGGCGGCAGCCGGTGGGAATACGTGTTCTACATCGACATCGAAGGCCATCGCAGCGAAGCGGCTGTCGCCCGCGCCCTGGAAGAACTGCGCCATCGCGCCGGCTTCGTCAAAGAGCTGGGTTCCTATCCCAAAGCCGTTTACTGAAGGTTCGCGCATGAGCATCGTCCTCCAGGCCCCCCCCTACGTCCGCGCCATTTCGCCCTACATTCCCGGCAAGCCGATCACCGAACTGGCCCGCCAGATGGGGATTCCGGTCGATAAGATCGTCAAGCTCGCCTCCAATGAAAATCCCCTGGGAATGAGCCCAAAGGCACGCAAGGCGGTCGAAGTGGCGCTCATTGGCGTAAATGGGGGCATCGAGCGTTACCCGGATCAGTTCGACCTGATCGCCGCGATCGCCGAACGCCATGGCGTGTCACAGGAGCAGGTGGTGCTGGGCAACGGCTCGAACGACGTGCTTGACCTCGCGGCCCGCGTTTTCCTCGCGCCGGGCCGTTCCGCCGTGTTCTCCAAGCATGCGTTTGCCGTTTATCCGTTGGCGACGATGTCTGCCGGCGCCGAGTGCATCGCCGCGCCGGCAAAGAACTACGGTCATGATCCGGCCGCCATGCTTGCCGCGATCCGTCCCGACACGCACGTGGTGTGGATCGCCAATCCGAACAATCCGACCGGCAACTTCCTGCCGCAGGCCGAGGTGCGCGCCTTCATCGGGAAGATTCCGGCGCATGTCGCGGTCGTGCTCGACGAGGCCTATACGGACTACCTGGCACCGGCCGATCGCGCCGACACGGTGGCCTGGATCAAGGATTTTCCGAACCTGATCGTCACCCGCACCTTCTCGAAAATCTACGGTCTGGCCGGGCTGCGCGTCGGCTACGGGGTCGGGCGCGCCGAGGTGATCGACCTGCTCAACCGCGTGCGCCAGCCTTTCAACCTCAACAACCTGGCGCTTGCGGGCGCGCTCGCGGCGCTGGACGACCACGAGTTCCTGGCGCGCAGCTACGAATCCAATCGCAGCGGCATGGAGCAGATCGTCGCCGGCCTCAAGCGCCTGGGCCTGGAACACATTCCGTCCCACGGCAACTTCGTCACCTTCGAGGTCGCCGACGCCGGGGCTGTCAATGGCAAGCTGCTCAAGCAGGGCGTGATCGTCCGCCCCATCGGCGGCTATGGCATGCCGAATCACCTGCGCGTGACCATCGGTCTCGAAGCGGAAAACCGGCACTTCCTCGAAGCGCTGGCAAAATCTCTCTGATGGCACAAAGCAAGATCGTAATCTGCGGTGTCGGACTGATCGGCGGCTCGTTCGCGCTCGCCCTCAAGGAGTCGGCGCTGGCGCTACGGCGCGACCTGCAGGTCGTCGGCATGGGACGCACGCGCGCGCCGCTGGA
>CAIZKA010000244.1 GCA_903933395.1 uncultured beta proteobacterium
CACCGACATTACCCCGATTCCCCACAACGGATGCCGGCCGCCCAAGCGCCGCCGCATCTAAGGCAATAAGGATACGACACCATGGCCCGCAACCTAGATGCCAAGTGCCGCCAGTGCCGCCGCGAGGGCGAGAAACTCTTCCTCAAAGGCGAGAAGTGCTTCACTGACAAATGTTCCGTCGAGCGCCGTGCCTACGCGCCAGGCCAGCACGGCCAGAAGTCCGGTCAGCGTTTGTCCGGTTACGGTACGCAACTGCGCGAAAAGCAAAAAATCCGTCGCATTTACGGCGTCCTTGAGCGGCAGTTCCGCAAGGTGTTCGGCGATGCCGAGCGCAAAAAGGGACAGACCGGCGAGAACCTGCTGAAGCTGCTTGAAGGCCGTCTCGATACGGTGGCGTACCGCATGGGCTTCGGCGTCTCGCGCGCAGAAGCGCGGCAGGTGGTTCGCCACAACGGGGTCCTGATCAATGGCAAGCGCGTGGATATTCCCTCCTACAACGTGCGCCCCGGCGATGTAATCCAGCTGCTCGACAGCACCCGCAGTCACCTGCGCACCAAAGCTGCGCTCGAAGCCGCCGAGTCGCGCGGTTTCCCCGTGTGGCTAGAAGTTGATGTCAAGGCCGGCAAGGGTATTTTCAAATCATACCCGGCACGTGAAGATCTGCCGCCGTCAATCAGCGAAGGTCTGGTTGTCGAACTGTATTCTCGCTAACGAGTAGTTTTGCGCCTGGCGTCCACCGGACGCCAGGCGTCGTACATTTGAAGGAATGCACATGCACACACTTCTGAAACCCCGCAGTATCGATGTCCAGCAGCTTTCGCCGCTGCATGCCCGTGTGGTCATGGAGCCGTTCGAGCGTGGCTACGGCCACACGCTTGGCAACGCCCTGCGCCGCATTCTGCTGTCCTCCATGGAAGGCGTGGCGCCGACCGAGGTGTCCATTGAAGGCGTGCTGCACGAGTATTCGACGCTGGACGGCGTTCGCGAGGACGTGGTTGACGTTCTGTTGAACCTCAAGGGAGTGGTGCTGAAGATGCACAACCGGCGCGAGGCTACTCTGACCCTCTCCAGAAACGGCGAAGGCGTGGTCACGGCGCGGGACATTGAAACCACCCATGACGTCGAGATCGTCAATCCGGACCACGTGATTGCCCATATCGCTCCCGGCGGCAAGCTCAACATGCAGATCCGTGTCGAATCCGGCCGCGGCTACGTTCCGGCCAACCAGCGTGAAATCGCTCGGGAGAACCGCGCCATCGGCCAGATCATGCTCGACGCCTCGTTCAGTCCGGTGCGCCGCGTCAGCTATTCCGTCGAGTCCGCCCGCGTCGAACAGCGTACCGACCTCGACAAACTGATCCTCGACATCGAAACCAATGGCGCGATCGACAATGCCGAAGAGGCCGTGCGCACCGCGGCCCGCATCCTCATGGAGCAGCTGTCGGTGTTCGCCGATCTCGAAGGCACGCCGATGTCGGCCGAAGCGCCGAAGCAGACCTCGGTGGATCCGGTTCTGGTGCGTCCGGTGGACGACCTGGAACTGACCGTTCGCTCGGCCAACTGCCTCAAGGCGGAGAACATCTATTACATCGGTGACCTCATCCAGCGCACCGAGACTGAACTGCTGAAGACCCCGAACCTGGGTCGCAAGTCGCTCAACGAAATCAAGGAAGTGCTGGCTTCGCGCGGCCTTACCCTGGGCATGAAGCTCGAAAGCTGGCCGCCCGCCGGCCTCGAGAAGCTGTCCTGATCGCAAGCCGGGCATTGTCCCGGCGCGTTAATTCTTGTTTCACTTGCAGCACTGAATCACCACTACTCGATAACCATTAACCGGCCACTTGCATTGCGCGGTGGCCGCAAAAAACGAGGGAATCAAAATGCGTCACGGTAACGGACTTCGCAAACTCAATCGGACCTCGGCACATCGCCAGGCGATGCTGCGCAACATGGCGGTATCGCTGCTGCGCCACGAGGCCATCAAGACCACCCTGCCCAAGGCCAAGGAATTGCGCCGCGTGGTGGAACCCCTGATCACTCTGGGCAAGAAGCCCAGCCTGGCCAATCGTCGCCTGGCCTTCGATCGCACGCGCGACCGCGACATCGTCGGCAAGCTGTTCGACGTGCTCGGCCCGCGTTATGCCGCCCGCAATGGCGGCTACCTGCGCATCCTGAAGATGGGCTTCCGCATCGGCGACAACGCGCCGATGGCCTTCGTCGAACTGCTGGATCGCCCGGCCGGGGAAGTGGTCGAAGCGGCAGCCGCCGAATAAGGCTCCCGCTTCGGACAAAAAAGCCAGGCATCGCCTGGCTTTTTTATTTTCTGCGACGACAGGGAGCTAAAGAATCATTCCTGCCCCGACCGTGTTGTTGGTGCTTTCGTCGATGACGATGAAGGCCCCGGTGGCGCGGTTCTCGGCGTAGCGATCAACGACCAGCGGCTGGGCCAGCTTGAAGGAAACGCGGGCGATGTCGTTCATGCCGATTTCACCGGCGGCGACCTGCTGCAGGGAGTTGATGTCGAGCCGGTAGGCAATTTCATCGAGCAGGGCGCGGGCGTCGCGCGTGGTCTGGCGGATCAGGTATTTGCGGCGGGCATCGAGGGGACTTTCACCCATCCAGCACAGCATGGCTTCGATGCGCCGTGTCACCAGCGCCGACTCCCTGGCATCGCCGCGGACGATCATGTCGCCGCGCGAGATGTCGATCTCGTCTTCCAGCAACAGCGTCACCGACTGCTCGGCGACGGCGCGCGGCAGGGACCGGCCGCCGATCTGGATGCCCTTGATGCGGCTGTGGCGCTCGGAAGGGAGCACCACAACTTCATCGCCTACCTCAATCCCGCCCGATTCGACCCGACCCATGAAGCCGCGGTAGTCATGCAGCAGGGGGTCGTCGGCCTTCTGCGGACGGCAGACAAACTGTACCGGGAAACGGAAGCGCTCGTCGCTTGCGCTGTGCGCGGCTGGTGCGGACTCAAGGATATCGATCAGGGTCGGTCCTTCGTACCAGCCGAGATTGTCCCCGCGATCGACCAGCATGTCGCCGTTCAAGGCCGACAGGGGAATGAAGCGCACATCCTTTATGCCGAGTTGTTGCGCAAACGCCAGGTATTCCAGACGGATGCGCTCGAACACGGCACGGTCGTAGCCGATCAGGTCCATCTTGTTCACCGCCACCAGCAGGTGGGGAATGCCGACCAGGTGGGCCAGGTAGGAATGGCGCCGGGTTTGGGTGAGGACGCCTTTGCGTGCATCGATCAGGATGATCGCCAGGTCGGCGGTCGAGGCGGCGGTGACCATGTTGCGCGTGTATTGCTCGTGGCCGGGCGCGTCGGCGATGATGTACTTGCGGCGGCCGGTGCTGAAGTAGCGATAGGCGACGTCGATGGTGATGCCCTGTTCGCGTTCGGCCTGCAGTCCGTCGGTCAGCAGCGAGAGGTCGACCGCCTCCATGCCGCGCCGCAGTGAGGTCTTCTCGATGGCGTGCAGAGTGTCGGCAAGAATCGCCTTGGTGTCGAAGAGCAGGCGGCCGATCAGCGTGCTCTTGCCGTCATCGACGCTGCCGCAGGTGAGGAACCGCAGCAGGCCGTTGTCTACCGGACTGCCGAACTCGGGGATGTGTTCGATCGCACTCATCAGAAATAGCCTTCCTTCTTGCGCTGCTCCATCGCGGCCTCGGAGGCCTGGTCGTCGAGCCGGGTCGCGCCGCGCTCGGTGATCGTGGTGGTTGCCGTTTCGGCGATGATCTTGTCCACCGTGTCGGCGTCCGATTCCACAGGCGCCGTGCAGGTGATGTCGCCGACGGTGCGAAAGCGAACCCGCAGCTGCTCGATCACGTCGCCGTCGCGCGCCGGCGTCAGGTCGGTAACGGGCTGCAACAGATTCCCCTTGCGGACCACCGGGCGTATATGGGCGAAGTAGATCGGCGGCAGGGCCAGGCCTTCGCGCGCGATGTACTGCCAGACGTCGAGTTCGGTCCAGTTCGAAATCGGGAAGGCGCGGATGTTCTCGCCCTTGTGCACGCGGGCGTTGAACAGGTCCCACAGTTCGGGGCGCTGGTTCTTCGGATCCCAGCCGCCGAATTCGTCGCGGAAGGAAAAGATGCGCTCCTTGGCGCGGGCTTTTTCCTCGTCGCGGCGTGCGCCGCCGATGCAGGCGTCGAAGCCGAATTCCTCGATGGCCTCGAGCAGGGTCACCGACTGGTGTTTGTTGCGCGATTCGTCGGCTGACTTGAGGCGCACCGTGCCGCGCGCCATGGAGCTTTCGACGGAGCGGACGATCAGGCGCTCGTTCAGTTCGCAGGCACGGGCATCGCGGAAGTCGATGACTTCGGAATAGTTGTGTCCGGTGTCGATGTGCAGCAGCGGAAACGGAAAGCGGCCGGGGCGGAAGGCCTTTTCCGCCAGACGAAGAAGGACGATGGAATCCTTGCCGCCGGAGAACAGCAGTGCCGGATTGCTGCATTGGCCCGCCACTTCGCGCAGGATGTAGATCGCCTCAGCTTCGAGCCAGTCGAGGTGGTCGAGGGCCGGGCGCAGCGGCAGAACCGGATCGAGGATGGGCGCGTTCATGTTGCCGCCGTCCCGCCGGCGCCGACTTCCGGCTTGGTCACGCGCACCAGCTTGCCATCGACCAGATGCAGACCGCATTCCTTAGTTTCTGGAGCTTCCCACCACCAGCGGCCGGCGCGTACATCCTCTCCGGGCTGGATGGCGCGGGTGCAGGGGGCGCAGCCGATGCTCGGATAGTTCCGGTCGTGCAAGGCGTTGTAGGGCACCTGGTTGGCGCGCAGATAGACCCAGACCTCGCGCTCGCTCCAGTCGGCCAGCGGGCTGATCTTGACCAGGTTGTTGGCGCTGTCGAAGCTCACGGTCTTGAGCTTTTCGCGTGTCGGCGACTGCGCCGCGCGCAGACCGGTGATCCAGGCCTGCTTGCCGGCCAGCGCGCGCTGCAGCGGCTCGATCTTGCGGGCGTGGCAGCAGGCCTTGCGTGCTTCCACCGAATCGTAAAAGCCATTGATGCCGAAGCCGGCGACGAATTCCTGCACCGTGTTGTGGCGCGGGGCGAAGATCTCGATCCGGTGGCCATAGCGGCGCTCGGCCGCGGCCATCAGCTCAATGGTCTCGGCAGGGAGGCGGCCGGTATCCAGCGAAAAAATGCCGATGTCGATGCCGTCATTCCAGATCATGTCGGTCAGCACCATGTCCTCTGCGCCAAGACTGTTGGCGAACACCACAGGCGCGTAATCGCGCGCGACGTCGCGCAGCAGGCGCCGCACCGCCGCAGATTTTTCGGCAACGGTGTCGACCAGTTTCGCGTCGGCCAGATCGGGGATGGCGGGCAGAATTTCGCGCAGCATGGCAGCTTCCTTCGTGTTTCGGTTCAGGCGGCCCGTCGGCGGAACAGGGGCAGCGGCTGGACCGCGTTACCCTGGTAGCTCTCGGGAAAATCGTCGAATGCGGCCAGTGCTTCTTCGGCGCTCTTGCCTTCGCCGATGACGAAGGCATCGAAGCCGACACCATTGAGAAAGAAGATCTGGTCGCGGCCGATGTCGCCGAAGGCGCGCAGCTCGCCGTCATAGCCATAGCGCTCGCGCAGCAGGCGGGCGGTGGAATAGCCGCGGCCGTCGGTGAACTTCGGGAAATGCACGGCGATTACCGTGAAGTCGTCGATGTCGGCGGCGATCTCGGCGATGTCGTCCTCCGGAGCCAGCCAGATGCCCAGCGGCGTGCCGTGTTCGTATTCACGGGCGATCAGGCAGGACTTCTTCGCCTTCCAGACCGAGACCGGCACCAGCAGCGGGCCGACCGGCAGGCAGACGTCGAAGGGTGCCTCGCCATCGACCAGGGTCACGACTTTCCATGCGTCATCCTGCAGGCGACGCTCCTTGATGATCTGTTTGTTAGCCATTTGCGACTCTCCTTGATTGATGGGGGTGCGCGGGTTTAGGTAAATACGCAGCGCTACGGAAGACTTCTTCACCGATGCGGTCGAAGGTATCGATGAAGCGCTCGTCGGCATGACGGTGCGCGAGATAGGCGCCGATCAGCCGTTCGACGGCGGCGGGGATTTCGGCGGCGGCAAAGGAACGGCCGA
This sequence comes from uncultured beta proteobacterium, assembly GCA_903933395.1. Classification (GTDB taxonomy): domain Bacteria; phylum Pseudomonadota; class Gammaproteobacteria; order Burkholderiales; family Rhodocyclaceae; genus Sulfuritalea. Next base: position 6,096 of record CAIZKA010000244.1, read on the forward strand.
TCACTTCGCCGATGCGGGCGTCGTTGCCCTGGCGTCCGCCCAGCGTGACCTGGTACCACTCCTCGCCGTTCTTGTCGACGCCGAGGATGCCGATCGCGCCGAGGTGATGGTGGCCGCAGGAATTCATGCAACCGGAGATGTTGAGCTCCAACTCGCCGATGTCGTGCTGGTAGTCGAGGTCCTCGAAGCGCTCCTGGATCGCGGCGGCGATCGGCAGCGAGCGGGCGTTGGCCAGGGAGCAGAAATCGCCGCCCGGGCAGGCGATCAGGTCCTGGATCAGCCCCACGGTCGGCGAAGCCAGGCCCGCCGCCTTGGCGCGGTGCCAGACGGTATAGAGCTCGCGCTGCGGCACGTCGGCAAGGATCAGGTTCTGTTCGTGGGAAACGCGGATCTCGCCGAAGCTGTAGCGCTCGGCAAGGTCGGCAGCGGCTTCCATCTGTTCGCTGGTCGCGTCGCCAGGCGCGGCGCCGGCCTTCTTCAGCGAAAGCGTGACGGAAGCATAACCCGGCACCTTGTGCGCCTGCACGTTGCGCTCGACCCAGCGCGAGAAGGCCTTGTCTTCCCGCAGATGGCCGAGGTAGCACAGATCATCGGGTGCCAGGGTTTCATAGGCCGGTGCGGCGAATTGCGCACTGACACGTTCGACTTCGGCAGCCGTCAGGGTTGCCGGGCCATCCTTGAGGGGGGCCCACTCCGCGTCGACCTGCCGTGAAAATTCCTCGCGTCCCAGCGCCTTGACCAGGATCTTGATGCGCGCCTTGTAGGCGTTGTCGCGGCGGCCGTAACGGTTGAACACGCGTACCAGGGCCTCGGTGTAAGTCAGCAGGTGCTGCCAGGGCAGGAATTCCTGCACCACCTGGCCCAACAGCGGGGTGCGGCCGAGGCCGCCGCCGGCGTAGACCTTGAAGCCGATCTCGCCGGCATCGTTGCTGACCACCTGCAGGCCGAGGTCATGAACCTGGATCGCGGCACGGTCGTTTGCGGCGCCGGAAATAGCGACCTTGAACTTGCGCGGCAGGTAGGCGAACTCCGGGTGGAAGGTGGACCATTGGCGCAGGATTTCGGCCCAGGGACGCGGATCGGCGATCTCGTCGGCGGCGACGCCGGCGAAATGGTCGGTGGTCACGTTGCGGATGCAGTTGCCCGAGGTCTGGATCGCGTGGAGTTCGTCCTGCGCCAGGTCGGCGAGGATCTGCGGCACCTCGGCCAGCTTGACCCAGTTAAGTTGCAGGTTGTGGCGCGTGGTGAAGTGGCCGTAACCGCAGTCGTAACGGCGCGCGACGTCGGCAAAGCGGCGCAACTGTGCGGCAGAAATCAGGCCGTAAGGCACCGCGAGGCGCAGCATCGGGCCGTGGCGCTGGATGTAGAGGCCGTTTTGCAGGCGCAGCGGGCGGAACTCGTCGTCGCTCAGGCTGCCGGCAAGATAACGCTCGGTCTGGCCGCGAAACTGGGCAACGCGGGCCTGGACAATGGCGTGGTCATAGTCGTCGTATTTGTACATGGTGTTTCCTTAAGCGAGGATCAGCTTGCTGCCGACCAGCAGCAGCACGGAGGCGAGCAGGCTGCGCAGGGCGCGTTCGGGCACCCTGGCGGCGAAATGGGCGCCGAGCGCAATGCCCGGGAGCGAACCGATCAGGAGTGAAACCAGCAGCACCACATCGACCGTGCCCAGCCACCAGTGGCCGAGGCCGGCGACCAGGGTCAGCGGCACGGCGTGGGCGATGTCCGAGCCGACGATGCGGCGCGTGGCGAGCTGCGGGTAGAGGAAGGTCAGCGCGGTGACGCCGAGGGCACCGGCGCCGACCGAGGTAATCGTCACCAGAATGCCTACGATGGCGCCAACGACTACCGTCAGGCCGGCGACATGGCGCTGCGAATAGTCGGCGCTGGCGCTACGGCGCTTGGCCAGATCCAGCAGGCGCTGGCGGAAGAAAAGGGACAGGGCGGTCAGCAGCAGGGCAAATCCAAGTACGACCGAGATCAATCCTGTGGCGCCGTGGCCCTGGACACCGAGTTGCGCCAACACCAACAGGGTCAGGGCGGCCGCGGGTACGCTGCCGAGCGCCAGGCGCCCGGTGATGGCCCAGTCGATGTTGTCGTGGCGGTGATGTACCCAGGAACCGCCGCTCTTGGTGATCGCCGCGTAAAGCAAGTCAGTGCCCACTGCGGTCGCCGGCTTGAAGCCAAAGACCAACACCAGCAGTGGCGTCATCAGCGAGCCGCCACCGACGCCGGTCAGGCCGACGAGGACGCCGACGGCAAAGCCGGACAGCGGGAGCAGGGGGTTGAGAATGAATTCCATGATGCAGTGCATCGTAGCGGCTTCATATAGTTCTGAAAAATACTTAATAGTAATTTCAATAGAACTAAAGGATATATAATCGGTCCATGAAGCTTCAGCAGCTGCGTTACCTGGTGGAAGTTGAGCGGCGCGGGCTGAGTGTCTCGGCCGCTGCCGACGCCCTTTTCACCTCCCAGCCGGGAGTTTCGAAGCAGATCGGCTTGCTCGAGGAAGAGCTCGGCGTGACGATTTTCGAGCGCAGCGGCAAGCGCCTCACGGGCGTGACGGCCCCGGGAACGGTGGTGCTGGCCATGGCGCATCGCATCCTGAGCGAGACGCAGAACATGAAGCGGGTAGGGGAAGACTACGCGGCCGAAAGCAGCGGCATGCTGTCCATCGCGACCACCCACACCCAGGCCCGCTACACGCTGCCGCCGGTGATCCGGCAATTCGTCGGGCGTCACCCGCGGATCCGACTGCACATCCAGCAGGGCAGTCCCGTCCAGGTTGCTGCGTGGGTGCTCGAAGGCAGCGCCGATCTGGGCATTGCCACCGAGGCGCTGGACCGGCACGCAGAACTGCTGACCTTGCCCTGCTTCCAGTGGGCGCATCTGGTGGTAACGCCCAGGGGGCATCCGCTGCTCGAGCGCCAGCCGCTGACGCTGGCGGCGCTGGCGGAGTATCCGCTGATCACTTATGACGCGACTTTCACCGGACGCTCGCACATCGATCGCGCCTTCGAGCGGCAGAGCCTGCGGCCCGACGTGATGCTGACCGCGATCGATTCCGATGTGATCAAGACCTATGTCGGCCTCGGTCTGGGCGTCGGCATCATTGCCGAAATGGCCTTCGATCCCGCGCGCGACGACGCGCTGGCCGCCCTGCCGGCGACGCATCTGTTCGAGGGCAACACCACGCGCATCGCCTTTCGTCGCGATACCTGGCTGCGCGGCTACGACTACGATTTCATGGAATTGCTGGCGCCGCAACTTACGCGACGCATGGTCGAGGCGGCGCAGAAGGGCGAGGGCGCCGACCCGGGCTTGTGACGCATCGGGTCGGGTGACATTTCATTTGCGCCAAAGGCCGTGTTCCGGCATCGGGAAGCTAGAATGGCGTCAGTCCGGCATTGCCGAACAATTCACAGAGCGAGGTTTGACATGCCCTACACGCCAGATCTGGTCCATGAGCTGAACACCCTGATCCGTTTCGACCTGGAGACCAGCCAGCAGGGAATCAAGGTGCACAAGAACGCCGATCCGGATGTCATTGCCGCCACGCAGCGCTTGCACGCGAAGGGACTGCTGACTCTGGTGGATGGCGGCTATCTGACCGGGCTGGGGCGCGATGCGGCGGAACACGCACAGGCCGTTCTGACCATACTCACCTCGAGTACCAGCCCCGCAGCCGCGGCGCAAAAGGATTTCGCCTAGCCGCTTCAGGACTTATCCCCCGACCCCTTCTCCGCGAGAAGGGGTGACGACGGCTCGCTGTGCTCGCAGGCTTTTGGCTGGCCTGTCTTGGGGCGGTCCGGCGGCAAACCGGTCAGGCGTCGTCGAAGTCGGCCGTATCGTCCGGTTCGCCGGCGACTTCAAGCGCGCGCAGTTCGCGGAACAGTTCGCGGTAGGCGCGCGGCGGCTTGCCCTGCTGGGCTTCCTTCAGCGCGTTGCGGCGCAACTGGCGCAGGTGCTGCATGTCGGCCCCGGGGTATTCGCGGGCGACTTCACTGAACACCGCCTCGTCTTCCATCAATCGCGTACGCAGTCTTTCAAGCTGGTGCTGGCGGATGGTGGCCGCCTTCGAGACGCCGCTGATCTCGTCCATCGCTGCGCGCAAGGGCGTCGCATCGACATCGCGCATGATCTTGCCGATGTACTGCATCTGCCGCCGCCGTGCTTCGTGTTTGGTGATGCGCTGCGCCTCGAGCAGGGCATCGCGCAGGCGTTCAGGCATGTCGATTTTCGCCAGGCGTTCCTTCGACAGCGCCACCAGTTCGGCGCCGAGATCCTGCAAGGCAGTACTCTCGCGCTTGCGCTGAGATTTACTCGGGCCGGAATACTCGTCGGGCGCGTTATCGATATCTTCCACGGTTATGATTATAGCTTCGTCAATCGAAGGGTTCCCGCATGTCCCAAGGTTTCGCACATTCCCAGGCGGCGTTGCGCGCACTGGCGCAGACCGTCCTCGATCACGCTGCCAGCAAGGGAGCCACGGCTTGCGAGGTGGATGTTTCCGAGGGTTTCGGCCAGTCGGTCAGCGTGCGCCGGCAGGAGGTCGAGACCATCGAGTACAACCGCGACAAGGGACTCGGCGTTTCGGTGTACATCGGCCAGCGGCGCGGCCATGCCAGCAGTTCCGACTTCTCGCCGGCAGCGGTGCGGGCCTCCGTCGAGGCAGCACTGTCCATAGCCCGCTTCACCGCCGAGGACGATTGCGCCGGCCTGCCCGAGGCCAGGCTGCTGGCGACAAAGACCATGGACCTCGATCTGTTCCATCCCTGGGATATCTCGGTGGAAGCCGCGATCGACATCGCGCGACGTTGCGAGCAGGCCGCTTTCGATGTCAGCCCCATGATCAGGAACTCGGAAGGTGCCAGCGTTTCCGCGCAGACCTCGCACTTCGTTTCCGCCAACAGCCTGGGTTTCATGGGCGGCTTCGCCACTTCGCGGCACTATGTGTCCTGCTCGGTGATCGCCGGCGAAGGCGACGACATGCAGCGCGATGACTGGTATGTCTCGCAGCGCGATGCGCGGAAATTTCCCGATGCGGCGACCGTGGGCGATTACGCCGCACGGCGCGCCCTGTCGCGGTTGGGCGCGCGCAAGCTGAAGACGCGCAAGTGCCCGGTAATTTTCGAGGCGCCGCTGGCAACCGGCTTGATCGGCAGTTTCGTCCATGCGATTTCCGGCGGCGCCCTCTACCGCAAGACTTCCTTCCTCGTCGACAGCCTGGGCAAGCAACTGTTTCCCGACTTCGTCCGGATCAGCGAGCGGCCGCATATCCGCGGCGGGTTCGCCTCGTCGCCCTTCGATGACGACGGCGTCGCCACGCACGACCGGGAGGTGGTGAAGGACGGTGTGCTGCAGGGCTATTTCCTGTCCACCTATTCGGCGCGCAAGCTCGGGCTGCGGACCACCGGCAACGCCGGTGGCGCGCACAACCTGCTGGTGCAACCCGGCCGGCACGACCTCAAGGGGCTGCTGCGTGAAATGGGCAGCGGCCTGCTGGTCACCGAACTGCTCGGGCAGGGCGTGAATTACGTGACCGGCGACTATTCGCGTGGTGCCGCCGGCTATTGGGTGGAAAAGGGCGAGATCGCCTATCCGGTGGAGGAGATCACCATCGCCGGCAATCTGCGCGAGATGCTGCGCGGCATTGCCGCCATCGGCAACGACATCGAAGTGCGCGGCTCGAAGCAGGTAGGCTCCATCCTGGTCGAACGCATGACCATCGCCGGCAGCTAAGGCCGGCCGGCGAAGCAGTTTGAGAGTTCCCGCAGGGACGCACAGCGCTGGCGCCGGCGCTACGGCGAGCGGGCGCTGTCGATGTCGGCCAGATTGCGCTCGTCGACATAGACCCGGACCGCGTCGCTGCTCTCTGTGGCGAAGCAGGTGACGATGACGTTGCTGACCGGTGCCGACTTGAACAGGACCTCGACGGCACAGCGGCCGTAGGCGCTCTCGATGGTGGCCAGCAGGTTGCGCGCGTAGGGGCTGGCGAGATGGCCGTCGAGAATCAGGTTGGCCAGCATGACGCCGCCGGGCTTCAGGGCGCGGCGCGTGTCCGTCCAGAACTCGCGCGTGACCAGATGACCCGGGATCGACGTGCGGGCGCTGTAGACATCGACCACCACCGCATCGAAGCGCCGTCCCGTTTCGACCACGAAGCGGCGCGCATCGGCGGCGATGAACTCGCCATTGGCCGCTTCGCGCAGGAAGTATTGCTCGGCAATGGCGCGGATCGCGGGATCGATATCGACGTAGGTATAGCGGTTCAGCGGTTCGCGATGCGACAGGCTGAAGCCGCCGGCGCCCAGCACCAGGATGTCGCGATTGCTGAAGCGCAGGTCCTCGAGCAGGATGCGACGCAGGTGCTGCACGTAGCGCGAATACTGCGGCGGCTCGCTGTTGTCGATCACCGACGCGTGCTGGTTGTTGACCAGGAAGGCGCGCGGCGACAGCATGCCTGCGCGCAGCACGGATTCCACCGCGTAATCGGCATAGGCCGTATCCGCGCGCTGGCGGTCGCCGACGTTGGCTGCCACGCTGAGTGCGGTCACGGCCGCCAGCAGGCCCGCCGTCAGCGGCGACGGGCGCTGCACCAGCGCGGCGCCGGCGACCAGCATCAAGGCCCCCAGCAGCACGGCGGCCCAGACGCCGAAGAGCTGCATGACGACCAGGGAAAGCGTGACGGAGCCGAGAAAGGAGCCGAGGGTGGACCAGTACAGCGCACGTCCCGCCGCTTCGCCGCTGCGCTGCACACGCATCAGGTTGGTCAGGATCGGCACCGTCTGCCCCAGCAGCCAGGCCAGCGGGCAGAGGATGGCGCCGATGAAAACCAGGTAGGCCATGCCCGCCGGGCCGCCGGCGAAGATGGCGTTTACGCTGCCCCCGGCGAGGCCCGCACCCATCAGGGCGGCCGAGATCAGGAAATTGCGCGCCACCACGGCGCGGTAATTCGCCGCGACGCGGCTGCCCGAGTGGTAGCCCAGCGCCAAAGCGAGCAGGAACAGGCCGATGGTCGGCGCCGTGACCACGATCGAACTGCCGACATGCGGTATCAGCCGGCGCAGGGTAATGATCTCGGCGCCGAGCGAACAATAGCCTTCGATGAAAACGATGGTGAACAGCAGGCGTGGCGACATCGCGGCAAGGGCGGGGACAGGGATCGCGACTTTACCGCAAGAGCTTCGCGCAGAGGAATCCAGAAGAGTCGGCGCCGGCGGCACGGCGGCGGGCCGATCCGTGGCCGGCGCCCGATGAAAATTTACAGCGGGTCGCCCGCAACGTACCATGCGTCCATTCAATGTTCATCGAGGTAGCGATCGTGCCGGCGCAAGACAAGCTGTTCCGCGGCGGAAAAGCGTCGTGAGTGATCCTCAGGTGGTTGCCTGGACCGAAGACGGCGCGGTGCGTTCGCTGCGCTGGCAGTCGGAGGGCGGGACTGAGCCGCCGAAAAAGCTCATCGTCGCCGATGACCGCATTTCCGCGGACGATGCCTGGCGCCTGGCGTGCGAGGGCACGGCCCTGCTCTGGCGCGGCGACTTCCAGAATGTGCGCCAGTTGTTGCAGGCCATGGCCCGGCGCATCGAGCGTAAGCCGCGCAAGCCGCCGCAGGCGACAGCGGCTCCCGACGAAGC
>CAIZKA010000245.1 GCA_903933395.1 uncultured beta proteobacterium
GAGATCCGCTTCGCCATCGTCGAGGACCAGGAGCAGGTCGACAAGCTGCTCGAAATCAAGGACCAGTGTCCCGCCCTCGCCCACATCCTCTATGACGATGCGCGCGGCATGCGCCATTACACCCAGACCTGGCTGCAGGGCCTGGACGAAATCATCGCGATGGGCAAGGTGCACGACAAAAACCAGCCCGACTTCATTCCCGCCGAAGTGGCCAAGGGCCGCACCGAAGATGTCGCGGTGATGCTCTACACCTCGGGCACCACGGGCAAGCCCAAGGGCGTCTGCCAGACCCATGAGACTTTCATCGCCGCGGCGCAAAGCGGCGTCGGCTTCGATCACCTGACCGACCAGGAGGACATCCTGTCCTACCTGCCGATGGCCTGGGTCGGCGACCACCTGTTTTCCTATGCTCAGGCCATGGTGGCCGGCTTCACCATCAACTGCCCCGAGTCGGGCGACACGGTGATGACCGATCTGCGCGAGATCGGACCGACCTACTACTTTGCCCCGCCGAGGGTGTTCGAGAATCTGCTGACCACGGTGATGATCCGCATGGAGGATGCCGGTACCACGAAGCGCAACATGTTCCATTACTTCATGGCGGTAGCCAAGCGCTGCGGTGCCGACATCCTCGACCAGAAATCCGGCGTTTCCACCTCGGACCGCCTGCTCTATGCGCTGGGCGATTTGCTGATCTACGGGCCGCTGCGCAATGTGCTCGGCATGAGCCGTGTCCGCGTTGCTTACACGGCCGGTGCCGCCATCGGTCCCGACCTGTTCCGCTTCTACCGTTCGATCGGCGTCAACCTGAAGCAGCTCTACGGTGCCACCGAGACCTGCGCCGCGGTGTGCCTGCAGCCCGATCGCGAAATCAAGTTCGACAGCGTCGGCAAGCCGGCGCCGGGGGTCGAGGTCAAGATCTCCGAAGGTGGCGAAGTGCTGGTGCGCGGCAAGCTGCTGCTCAAGGAATACTACAAGCGGCCCGATGCGACGGCCGAGGTGATCGATGCCGAAGGCTGGTTCCACACCGGGGATGCCGGCTTCTTCGACGAGGACGGCCACCTCAAGATCATCGACCGCGCCAAGGACGTCGGCAAGTTGGCTCACGGGGCGATCTTCGCGCCCAACTACATCGAGAACAAGCTCAAGTTCTTTCCGCACATCAAGGAAGCGGTCTGCTTCGGTCACGACCGCGACATGGTCTGCGCCTTCATCAACATCGACATGGGTGCGGTCGGCAACTGGGCCGAGCGGCGCGGCCTGCCGTATTCCGGCTACACCGATCTGGCTGCCAAGCCGGAAGTCCTCGAACTGATTCGTGAGTGCGTCGAGCAGGTGAATGCCGACCTGTCGCACGATGCGATGGTGGCCGAGACGCAGATCCACCGCTTCCTGGTGCTGCACAAGGAACTCGACCCGGACGACGACGAACTCACGCGCACGCGCAAGGTGCGACGCGGTTTCGTTGCCGAAAAGTATGTTGTGCTGATCGATGCCCTTTACTCCGGCAAGACGTCGCAGTTCATCGAAACCCAGGTCAAGTTCGAGGATGGTCGCACCGGCAAGGTGTCGGCCGACCTGAAGATTAGCGAAGTGAAGATTTTTCCCGCCAGCTTGAAGAAAGCGGCCTAGATCAGCAGCAGCGGACACGGCGAACGACTTATGACCGACAAGACCCATTCGGAACGCATTACTTTCCATGATGCCATCGAGACGATGGAGGTGGATTTCTCCAGCATGACCTTCGCCGACGCGGTCCAGGTCAATGCCATTTACGACGAAGTGGACAGGCAACTCGCTGCGACCGGGAAGCGCTGGTTTTTTCTGGTGCTCTACACCGATTGCGAAATCGCACCGGAGGCATGGGATCGCTTCGCCGAGCGCGGCAAGAGCACCAACATCAATCATGGCCGGGGTAGCGTGCGGGTCGACGCCAAGGCGCAGACGCGGGAGGCTATCCGGCAAAGCGCCGGCCGCGAATCCTTTCGTTCCAACATCTACGACACGCGCGATCAGGCCTTGCTGGCGCTGGGGGAACTGCGCAAACGCCAACGTGACCTGGCGAATGGCGCGGACGAAGTATTCCTGCGCGTCGAGAATGTCAGTTTGCGTTTTGGCGGCGTCAAGGCCATCACCGAAATCAGCTTCGAGATCAAGCGCGGCGAGATTTCGGCCATCATCGGCCCGAACGGCGCCGGCAAAAGCTCGATGCTGAATGTCATCAATGGTGTCTACCATCCGCAGGAAGGCACCATTACCTTTCTCGGCAATGTGCGCCAACAGATGCGTCCCTATGAGGCGGCGAAACAGGGCATCGCCCGCACCTTCCAGAACATCGCGCTGTTCAAGGGCATGTCGGTGCTCGACAACATCATGACGGGGCGCAACCTGAAGATGAAGGCCAACATGCTGCAGCAGGCCTTCTGGTTCGGTCCGGCGCAGCGCGAGGAACTGGAGCATCGCGCCAAGGTCGAGGAGATCATCGACTTCCTGGAGATTCAGCACATTCGCAAGACACCGGTGGGGCGCCTGCCCTATGGCCTGCAAAAGCGCGTCGACCTGGCGCGGGCGTTGGCCATGGAACCGGAACTGCTGCTGCTAGACGAACCTATGGCCGGCATGAACGTCGAGGAAAAGCAGGACATGTGCCGCTTCATCCTCGACGTCAATGACCAGTTCGGCACCACGGTCCTGCTGATCGAGCACGACATGGGCGTGGTCATGGACCTCTCCAACTTCGTCGTGGTGCTCGATTACGGCAAGAAGATCGCCGAAGGCACTCCGGACGAAGTCCGTGCCGACCCGAATGTCATTAGCGCCTATCTCGGCGCCAGCCACTGACTTTCATGATGCTCACGATCATGAAAGTCAGCGGCTATGAAATTGCCCCCCACCCCCTGCCCCCGCCCCGGGGCGGGGGACTAAGTTCGCTCGCTGCGCTCGATATCACTACTGGCGGTCGCGGTCGCAATTCACGTCAAGGAACCTGAACCATGGCTTTTTTTCTTGAAACCCTCCTCGGCGGCCTCATGAGCGGAATGCTGTATTCGCTCGTGGCGCTGGGCTTCGTGCTGATCTTCAAGGCCTCCGGCGTGTTCAATTTTGCCCAGGGCGCGATGGTGCTGTTCGCCGCCTTGGCCATGGCGCGTTTCTCCGAGTGGATCCCCGGTTGGCTGGGCATCGAGAGCCTGTTCGTCGCCAACGTGCTGGCGTTTGCCGTCGCCGTAGTGATCATGTTCGTCGTGGCCTGGTTGATCGAGCGCCTGGCTCTGCGTCATCTGGTCAACCAGGAAGGTGCGACCCTGCTGATGGCCACGCTGGGCATCGCCTACGTGCTTGACGGCATCGGTCAGACCATCTTCGGCAGCGCCATTTACAAGATCGACGTCGGCATGCCAAAGGAGCCTGTGATGATGCTGGAAAGCGTCTTTGAAGGCGGCATCCTGATCAACAAGGAAGACTTCATCGCTGCGCTGATCGCGGCCCTGCTGGTGATCTCGCTGTCGATCTTCTTCCAGAAGACCGCTACCGGTCGGGCGCTGCGCGCCGTCGCGGATGACCATCAGGCGGCGCAGTCGATCGGCATTCCGCTGGACAGGATCTGGGTCATCGTCTGGTGCGTCGCCGGCATCACCGCGCTGGTGGCGGGCATCATCTGGGGCTCCAAGCTGGGCGTCCAGTTTTCGCTGTCGACCATCGCGCTGCGCGCGCTGCCGGTGGTGATCCTCGGCGGCCTGACCTCGGTGCCGGGCGCCATCATCGGCGGCCTGATCATCGGTGTCGGCGAAAAACTTTCCGAGGTCTATCTCGGGCCCTTCGTGGGTGGTGGCATCGAGATCTGGTTTGCCTACATGCTGGCGCTGGTCTTCCTCCTGTTCAGGCCGCAAGGCTTGTTCGGCGAGAAGATCATCGACCGCGTCTGATTCGAGGGAATAGCGGATGTTCTATAGAGAAAACGGCCAGTTCAAGACCACCTACAAGGCGGATCAGCAGGCATTTGTCATTCCGCAGGATCGCTGGGCTATCGTCGCGCTCGTGGCCTTTGCCTTTCTCGGGGTTCCGCTGCTGGTGGACGAGTACATGTTCCGCGCCATCCTGGTGCCTTTCCTGATCCTGTCGCTGGCGGCCCTGGGCGTAAATATCCTGGTGGGCTATTGCGGGCAGATCACCCTCGGCGCGGGCGCGTCGATGGCGGTCGGCGCCTATGCCGCCTACAATTTCATGATTCGCGTCGACGGCATGCCGGCGCTGGCGGCGATTCTGCTGGGCGGCCTGATGGCTGCTTTGGCGGGGATTGTGTTCGGTGCGCCCAGTCTCCGCGTGCGCGGTCTGTATCTGGCGGTGGCGACACTGGCGGCGCAGTTCTTCTGGGACTGGGCTTTCCTGCGCATCAAGTGGTTCACGAACAACTCGTCATCGGGTTCGGTGTCGGTCGCCGATATCAACCTGTTCGGTTGGACCATCAATTCGCCGACCGACAAATACCTGTTCTGCCTCGGCGTCCTGGTCGCATTCAGCGTGATGGCGAAAAACCTGTTGCGTGGCAACATGGGGCGGCAATGGATGGCGATTCGCGACATGGACGTGGCGGCCACCGTGATCGGCATCCGTCCGATGTACGCCAAGCTTACCGCTTTCGCCGTCAGTTCTTTTTATCTCGGCGTTGCCGGGGCCTTGTGGGGTTTCGTCAATCTCGGCTCCTGGGAGCCGGCGGCATTTTCAATCGACCGCTCCTTCCAGTTGCTGTTCATGGTCATCATCGGTGGCCTGGGTGCGATTTCCGGCAGCTTTTTCGGTGCCGCCTTCATCGTGATTCTGCCTATTTTCCTCAACCAGATGCTGCCCTTGGTCGGGAGTTTGTTCGGGCTGGAGGTTTCGATCGCACTGGTATCGCACGTCGAGATCATCATCTTCGGTACGCTGATCGTATTTTTCCTGATTGTCGAACCGCATGGAATCGCCAGGCTGTGGGCGACCGGGAGGGAGAAGTTGCGGCTGTGGCCGTTCCCCCATTGAGAGACAGAGGCGAAGCCGGCGCGCAAGATTGTCCGGCGTCGCAGTTCTGGTTTATCGCAGGTGAAACACTAAATCATCCTAGGAGGAGAGAAAATGAAATTACGCAAACTTGCTGTCACCGCGTCGCTCGCCGCGATCGGACTGTCCGCTGCCCTGACCGCGCCGGCAACATACGCGGCCGAGGAGCAGTTCTTCCCTGTTCTGGCTTACCGCACCGGCGCTTACGCGCCAAACGGAGCGCCATGGGCCAACGGCTATGTTGACTACCTGAAGCTGACCAATGCGCGCGGCGGCGTCAATGGCGTCAAAATAATCTTCGAAGAATGCGAAACTGGCTACGCCACCGACCGCGGCGTCGAGTGTTACGAGCGCCTCAAGGGCAAGCATGGCGGCGCCACGGTGGTACAGCCGCTGTCCACCGGCATTACCTTCGCCCTGACCGAGAAGGCACCGGTCGACAAGATTCCGCTGGTTACCGCCGGCTACGGCCGCAGCGAATCGCAGGACGGTTCCGTCTTCGGCTGGAACTTCCCGCTGATCGGAACCTACTGGATGGCCGCCGACGTGCTGGTGCAGCACATCGCCAAGAAGGAAGGCGGTTTCGACAAGCTGAAGGGCAAGAAGATCGCGCTGGTCTACCACGACAGCCCCTACGGCAAGGAGCCGATCGCGCTGCTGCAGGAACGCGCCAAGATGCACGGTTTCGAAGTTTCTCTGCTTCCGGTCGCGCATCCTGGCGTCGAGCAAAAGGCCACCTGGCTGCAAATCCGCCAGAACAAGCCCGACTATGTCTTCCTCTGGGGCTGGGGCGTGATGAACTCGACCTCGCTCAAGGAAGCGCAAGCCACCGGCTATCCGCGCGAAAAGATGTATGGCGTGTGGTGGGCGGGTGCCGAGCCCGATGTCAAGGACGTCGGCGACGGCGCCAAGGGTTACAACGCACTGGCCATGCAGCATGGCGCCGAACAGGGCTCCAAGGTGGTCAAGGAAGTCCTCGAGAAGGTCCACGCCAAGGGTCAGGGTACCGGTCCCAAGGACGAAGTCGGCCAAGTGCTGTACATGCGCGGACTGATCTCCGCCATGCTCTCGGTCGAGGGCATGCGCGCGGCGCAGGCACGCTATGGCAAGGGCAAGCGCATTACCGGCGAGCAGATGCGCTGGGGCCTGGAAAATATCGTCCTCGACCAGAAGACCTTGGACGGCATGGGTTTTGGCGGCGTGATGCGTCCGGTGCAGACATCCTGCCTCGACCACATGGGTTCGGCCTGGGCACGTATCCATACCTGGGACGGCAAGAAGTGGAACTTCACTTCCGACTGGTACCAGGGCGACGAGAAGGTTCTGCGTCCGATGGTGATCAGCACGGCGGGCAAGTATGCCGAAGAGAAGAAAATCGTGCGTCGCACCGCGGAAGACTGCAAGAAGTAAGCAGCACGTGAACTGAGGGACCTTCCGGGCGGGGTGTGGTTTACCCCGTCCGGACCCCGGTTTCCGATCATGGCCCTCGCCATTCGAAAGCACACATGACTACCGCCAACATACTTCTCAACGTCAATAGCATCGAGGTGATCTACAACCACGTGATCCTCGTGCTCAAGGGCGTTTCGCTGTCCGTCCCCGAAGGCAGCATCGTCGCC
>CAIZKA010000246.1 GCA_903933395.1 uncultured beta proteobacterium
GAGATGCGCCGGGAGTCGCAGGCTTGCAGACGACACGACGACGCATTTCTTGCCATCGCCACCCCGAGTATCACGGCCGATTGCATATCCGCGACCTGACTGGGATAGCGCCGCCGGAACCGGCGCGGGGTACGAGCCCTACTGAAATAGGCTCTTAATGCTTCTTCGGCTTGACCGCCGGCTTGGCGGTGGGGGACTTTCTGATCTTGGCGTTAATGCCCTTGGGCTTGGCTTTGGCCTTGCCCTTCTTCCACTTCGTCGCGCGCGGCGGCTTGTCCGGCGTCTGCGGCAGGCGGGCGGCGAGGGCTTCGTGGCCGATCGCGTCCTTGCCCGGGACCAGCAGGGCGAAGCCGGGCGTGATCTTGGTTCGCGCATTGATGCCGTTCAATTGCTTCAGGCGCGCCGCGCTGATGCCATAGCGGGCGGCAACAGTTTCGAGCTTCTCGCCCTTCTTCAGGTTATGCGTGAGCCAGGCCGACAGCGGCTTGTCCTGGGCTTCGTGGTTTTGCAGGTTGTCGAGAAAGGTCTGTACCTTTTCGGCCGGCAGCACCAGCGGGCTGTTGGCGGCCATCGGCATCACCGGCCGGCTGTAGGCGGGGTTGAGTGCGATGAATTCGTCCACCGGGATTTCCGCGAGTCGCGCCGCGAGCGCGATGTCCATCTTCTCGCTGCGCTCCACGGTGCCGAAGTACGGACGATTGGGGATCGGATCGAGGGTGATGCCGAACAGTTGCGGCTGGGCGATGATGTTCTTGATGGCCTGCAGTTTCGGCACGTAGTAGGCCGTTTCCGCCGGCATTTTCAAGTGCAGATAATCGGTCGGCAGGCCCTTGGCGCGGTTCTTCGCGACCGCGCGACCGACCGCGCCTTCGCCCCAGTTGTACGAGGCCAGCGCCAGATGCCAGTCGCCGTGCATTTCATAGATGTACTGCATGTAATCGAGTGCCGCGCCGGTCGAGGCGACGATGTCGCGGCGCTGGTCGAACCACCAGTTCTGCTGCAGCTTGTAGTTCTTGCCGGTGGAGGGAATGAACTGCCACATGCCCAGGGCGCGCGCCGAGGAGTAGGCCAGCGGATTGAAGGAGCTTTCGACGATGGGCAGCAAAGCCAGTTCGGTCGGCATGCCGCGCTTTTCCAGTTCGCCGACGATGTGATGCAGGTAGCGGCGGCTGCGCTCGAAGATGCGCTTAAGCAGATCGGGCCGGTTCAGGTACCAGGCCTGGCGGTCCGCCACCAGCGGGCTGTCCAGGTCGGGCATCGAAAAGCCGTTGCGCATGCGCTGCCAGAGGTCGTCGGGCGGCGTGGTGAGGTCGATGGTGGGGATCGGCGGCAGGTCGTCCTTCACTTCGCGCGACGGGTCGGGCAGCGGCGGCAGCATGGATGGCGGCGGCGTCACGATCGGTGCGGCGCCGATGGTCAACGCTGGTGAAGAGGTGAGCTCGGATGTCAGCTGCAGGGCCTGCTCGGCATGCGCTGAGCCGACCAAGAGTAGCAGCAGTGTGAGAAGGAGACGACGGAAGGAGGACATTGGGCGGGGCAAGAGCACCGTCAAAGGTGCGCGTGAAGGCGGCGCATCTTATCATCCGTAGCGGAGAGGCCAGCGTCTTTTGCTGATCCGCCCGGTGTACAGCGCGCAGTTTCAGGCCGCGCAGTTGCTCTTGATGGTCAGGGTGCGTTTGAGGCCGCCGTCCGGCAGCGAACATTTGGTATCGATGGCCTGCTGGCGCAGGGAGACGAGTTCATCCCGTTCGGTTCGGATATAGCGTCCAAATTTGTTGCGGCGGACTTGTTCGCTCTTGATGGTGAAATTCAGGCCCGGCACCAGCCAGATCTTCATCTCCATGCGAGCGCCGAAGGTCAGGTTCCAGCCGTCGCCCTCGATTCTGAAGGTGTCGAAGCTTCCTGCGGGGACGGTTATGGTTTCGCGCTTCACGATTTGCAGATCCACGGCGTTTTGCGAATTCACTCCATTCATGGTTTGGCCAAAAGCAGCAGTCCATTTCTTGCCGACCTGAAACTCGGCGGGAACGAATTGCACTGGACTGGTGAATTCGAACTGTCCCAGCTTGAGGGCATTGCCCATCAGGTCGGTGATGGCGGCGCCGTTGCCGAATTCAACCCGGTCCTCGTCGTAATCCACCCGGGTTACGCGCACCGTGCGGGTGCCTTCGTCGACGCCGGTCAGGATGTCGGTTCGCCGGACGGTCGCCTCGTCGCCCACCGTGAATATGCGTCCGAGCGGATAGCGCCCGGCGGAGAACGGGTTGTCCGAAGGGGCAATGAGCTGCGGCACCGGCAGGCCGGCGCCGATGTTGATGATGAAGCTGCCGGGAGTTGCGGCCGCGGCGGGTTTCGCCGCCGCGACAGGCGTCGGAGCGGGAGCCGGCTTTGCGGGCGCCACTTGGGCGAGCTTCTGCTGTTCAATACGTTTCTGTTCCGCCAACAGCCGTTGCTCGTCCTGCTTCTTGCGTTCCTCTGCCTGTCGCTCGGCCTCGGCGATGCGCTGACGCTCCTTGTCCAGGCGCTCCTGTTCCTGGCGACGCTTGGCTTCGGCCGCCTGCTGCTCCTCTTGGCGACGCTGGACTTCGGCGGCCTGCTGCTCTTCGAGTTTTTTGCGTTCGACGGCCAGTTTCTGCGCCTCGGCCAGGCGAATCCGGTCACGCTCCCGGTGCTCCTCTTCGAGACGCTTCAGTTCGCCCAGGCGCTTCTGTTCTTCCTTGCTCTTCAGTTCCTCCTTCTGCCGCTTCTCGGTTTCGAGTGCAAGGCGCTTATGCTCGGCCAGTTGGCGTTGCTCTTCCTGCTTCCTGCGTTCTTCAGCAAGGCGCTCGGCCTCGGCAATCCGCTGGCGCTCGCGATCGAGCCGTTCCTGTTCCTGGCGGCGCTTGGCTTCGATGGCCTTCTGTTCTTCCTGGCGGCGTCGGGCTTCCGCCGCCTGCTGTTCTTCGAGTTGCTTGCGCTCGGCGGCCAGGCGCTGCGCCGCGGCGACGCGAATCTTCTCTTGCTCGATGCGCTCCTGTTCGATGCGCCTCTGTTCTTCCAGCTTCCTTTGCTCTTCCTGCTGCCGCTTCTCGGCCGCGAGCTGGTTGGCCTTGGCGGCGTCCTCCTGTGCGCGGTCGACTTTCTGCTTTTCGACATCCGCCAGAAGACGCGCCAAGCGCATCTGGGCGATTTCGGCGAAGCGGCCGTTGGGGAAGGTTTGCAGGTAGCTCACCCAGTCGTCGATCTTCTTCGACGACTTGATGCGGGCCCATTCGGTGACGTCGGCCTCGATCAGCTTTTCCATCTCGGATTCGGAGAGCTTTTTTTGCCCTTCGTTGAAGATGAACACGTCGCCTTCGAGCGAGGTGGTTTCCCAGGGAATCTGCTCGCCCTTTGACGCGAGGCGCACATTGAGGCGCACGCGCTTCAGGGC
>CAIZKA010000247.1 GCA_903933395.1 uncultured beta proteobacterium
AACAGGAAGATGTAGCCGAGGATCTTGTTCGGCACGCCCATCTGTTCGAGGATGCCGACCAGGATGACGAAGGCAACGAAACCGCCAGTATAGAAGCTGTAGTAGCGCTTCAGGTTGGAGGTGAATTGCGATTGGGTAATTTCAGCCATGTCAGTCGAGCTCCCCTTCATGGACGCCGTATTCCTTGTCCAGGTTGTTCATGTAGTAGGCGTAATAGGCGATGATCGCGACGTAAATGATCAGGGAGCCTTGCGCCGACATGTAGAAGCCCAGGGGGCCGATGAAGCTGATTTCATTGAGTTCGCGGGCATACCAGCCCATGACGAACGTGGACACGAACCAGAGGATGAGCAGAATGCTGCTTATCTTCAGGTTGATGTTCCAGTACTGTTTGTGCTTCTCGGTAAGTTGCATCTGGGTCTCCTCCAGTTTTGGCTATGCGGCGGACCGGAACAGTCCGCCGTTCCTGAGGCGCACCCCGGGTTTTCCCCTGTGTTGCGCGCCTGTCGTGTTCCCGGAGCAGTACGACGAACGGCATACACCAGCGCCAATTGCCCCAAGATGCCGGCATTGTCAGCCAGCAATCCTGACGGGAAGCTTACAAGCCTATCGGAAAGCCGCTGGCGCTGGGTTTGGTGGGCGGTGCAACATTCTCTTCAGCCGCACGGTGACGGGGAAAACTGACGCGGAACAGGCTGCCGCGACCCTCGCGGCCACTCTCCAGATCGATTGCGGCCTGATGCAGGTCGGCAATTTCGGCAGCGATGGGCAAGCCCAGTCCGCTGCCCTCGGCGTCAGTGCCGAGCACACGGTAGAAGCGCTCGAAAATGCTCTCGCGCTCTTCCACGGGGATGCCGATGCCGTCATCCTCGACTTCGATAATGGCGAGGCGATCGGCGCGGGTGCGCACCGTGACACGACCTCCGACGGCGGTGTATTTGATCGCGTTGTCCACCAGGTTGGTCAGCAGCTCGCGCAACAGCAAAGGCACGCCGTTGATCATCAGCCGGCAGCCGCAATCCTCGTAGCCCAGATCGATTTTTTTGGCCAGTGCACGTACCACCCATTCCTCGGTAACCCCTCGTGCCAGCGCATCGAGGTCCAGCGGCACGACCTGGTGCAGCTTTTCATGGCTGGCCTCGGCGCGCGCCAGGATCAGCAACTGGTTGATCATGTGCGAGGCGCGGTCGGTGCTTTCGGCGATCAGTTGCAGGGCCAGGCGCATCTGCGCCGGATCGGTTTCCGAGAGCGCGATCTCGGTCTGGGTCTTGAGCCCGGTCAGCGGCGTGCGCATCTGGTGTGCGGCCTGGGCGATGAAGCGCTGCTGCGCTTGCAGGTTCTCTTCGAGCCGACCCATCATCTGGTTGAAAGCGATGACCAGCGGGCGCACCTCTTCCGGCACACGGGTGACCGGTATAGGCGACAGATCGGACGGACGGCGGCGATGAATGCGGTCTTGCAACAGGCGCAAGGGCGCAATACCGCGCATCAGGCCCATATAGACCAGAATCACCGCCAGCGGAATGATGGCGAACTGGGGCAGCAGCACGCCGGAAATGATGCTGGCGGACAGCGCCTCACGCTTCTTCAGGGTTTCCGCAACCTGCACCACGACCGGCGGAATGCCGCTTTTTACCGGCAGGAACGCGTAGGCGATGCGCACGGCGTCGGCGTCGATGCGGCCATCGCGGAGCAATACCTTGCCCGCTTCTATCGTGGCCGGCAGCGGCGGCACCGGAATCTCCTTGTCACCCTGGATGACCCGGGTGTTGGGGCCAACCACCTGATAGAAGAGCGCGTCGGTATCGTCGGCGCGCAGCAGGCTGCGGGCCGACGCCGGCAGGTTCACCGTGACCCGGCCGCCCTCGATTTTCACCAGTTGCACGATGGCCGTGACATTGTCGGCCAGATGCTGGTCGTAGGGCTGGTTGGCGATGAAGCCGGCAACGTGGTTGGTGGCGGCAATCGAAATCGGCCACAGCAGCAACAGCGGCGCCAGCATCCAGTCGAGGATTTCGCCGAACAGCGAATTCGGGTACTCGAAGTTGACGAAGGGATTATTGGCTCGACTTTTCGACGCAAAAGCCGCGAGCTTTCCCGTAGCTTGCGCGCCCGGGCTTGCGCCTTGCGTGCCGGCGTCAGGCTTTTCCATCTGCGGAATCTGCCGGCTTCTCCAGGCAATAGCCGAGGCCGCGCACCGTGGTGATGCGCGCGCCGCCCGGTTCAAGTTTCTTGCGCAGGCGGTGGATGTAGACCTCGATGGCGTTGTTGCTGACTTCCTCGCCCCAGCTGCACAACTGGTCTACCAACTGGTCCTTGCCCACCAGGCGCCCGGCGCGCAGCAGCAGGATTTCGAGCAGCCCCAGCTCCCGCGCCGAAAGCTCGACGATTTCTCCGTTCAGGCGGGCAATGCGTTCTGACTGGTCGTAGGACAGGCAACCGACCTCGATGCGCGTCGGGTTGCCGGTACCGCGCCGGGTCAGCGCCCGCACCCTGGCGAACAGTTCGGGCAGCGCGAAGGGCTTGGTCAGGTAATCGTCGGCGCCGGCATCCAGCCCGCGCACCCGGTCCTCGACGCCGTCCTGCGCCGTCAGTACCAGGACCGGCGTGGCCACCTTGCGCGCGCGCAGCCGCTTGAGCACGTCGATGCCCGACAGGCGCGGCAGACCGAGATCGAGCAGCAACAGGTCATACGGTTGGGAGAGCAGGGCCGTGTCAGCATCCGCGCCGTTATTGACGTGATCGACGGCGTAGCCGGCTTTGCGCAGGGCGGCGATCAGGCCCTGGGAAATGATGCGGTCATCTTCTGCCAGCAGTATTCTCATCGTGGTAATGCCTGATGGGGCTCCAGGCGGCTCCCAGAGTACCCTCAAGCTTGCCACAGATCAGGCTTTTGGCAAGCGGGCGCTGGCACCCGCCCAGAATTCCTCGGCCTTTCTTTTCCCGGCCATGGCCTGGATGACATCGCGACATTTCTCCAGCCGGGCGGCAAGCTCTTCCGCACTCTTGCACTTCTCGACCAATGCCGTCAGATCGTCAGCCCCCGGACCGAGGTAGGTGACGAGGGAACGGCAGGCAAAGCGCGACGCGGATTCCAGCGACACTTCGACCGGCGCGGCGCCGGGAGCGGCGGGGTCGGCGGCGGCCGGGGGGGGCGCAGCCGCGGCGGGCTCGGCTGTCGCCGGGGCGGGGGCCGCATCGGCCGCGGCTGTTTCGCGCACGACCTCGATGTAGCCGCCTGCCAGCAGATCGTTGAGAATGCCATCGCTGGTCGGATGCGAGTTTTTCGCCAACAGCCCGGCACGGGTAGTCTTGTCGTCCACCATGATCAGCATGGTCCGGTCGCGCAGGCCTAGCCTGTTGGCGCGGGTCGCGATCTCGTTGCGCCCCTTTTCGGTCTTGCGATAAATGCTGGCATCAGCCATGACGCGCCCCTGAAGAAAGGCGCTGGAGCAACGATCGCGCATTTTCTGCCGGACCAGGCCGGCAGAAAAGTAGCGATTGAGGATGATTCCGCTCCGGGTTTACTTCCATGAACGGACGGCGGCTGACGATGCTTGCCATGTTGATCTCCTGGTGGTTCCGCTACCGTGTGACGCGCTTGTGGCGTCCTTTAGGCGGGTGACTTTGCGCCTCCGCCTTTCGGCGGGATTGCCCTGTTTCAGAATCAAGCGTTTTCAGTATAGCTGTGGCAAATCAAAAAAAACCTGACCTAAGCAGGGTTTTTTAAGTTGCCCCGGATTTCTCCCGATGCACCTCTAGCTCGGATAGTCGAGGCGCAAGCGCTGCTGCAGGGTTCGTGCCTGGCGAAAGGCTTCCTTGAGGATCTGCCGGTCGAGCCGGTGCAGCCGGTCGGGATTAAGCCGGTTGACGGCCGCCGGAAACTCACCCGACACCTGGTTTTGCAGGCGCAGCCGCTGTATCTGGTAGAAGGCTGCCGTCATCGCCGCCACTTCGTCGGCGGGCATGCCCAGGGTCTGGCGCACGCCACGCAGGCGCTCGATGCTGTTGGTCTGGTCGATGCCCAGCGCCAGCGCAAATATCCTTATGGCATCGACAAAGACGCGGATTCCCTGTCCCTTGAGGTCGAGGGTATGGGGATGCTCTTTGCCGCCGCCGACGCGGAAGTCGCGCCACCAGCCCAGCGGCGGCCCCTGCTCGACGGCATTGACGGTCATGGCCCGCAGGAATGCCGTGTTTCCCCTGATGCGCTGCTGCAGCCAGTGCTGCAACTCGATCGCCAGTTCCTCGCGCCCGTAAAGCGGGCGGAAATCGAAGAAGATGCTGGCGTTGAGCAGGGCCTTGGGTTCGGGCACGGAAATCCAGCCGCCGAAGCGCTGCTTCCACTCGTCGAGCGACAGGCACCAGGCCGGATTGCCGGCCATGATGTTGCCTTTGCACAGCGGAAATCCGCACTCGTCGAGCGCGGCATTCACGGCCACGGCAAAGGGAAGAAAGCGCTGCCGCAGTTCTGCCGCCTCCGCCGCCGAAGCGGCGGCAAAGACAATGCCATTGTCCTGGTCGGTGACCAGCGTCTGCTCCAGCCTGCCCTCCGAACCGAAAACCACCCAGCACCAGGGCACGTAGGGCAGATCGAACCCGCCTTCGACGAGGTCGATGGCCTGCAGCGCAATCAGGTCATTGAGGGCCGAAATCCACTCGCACAGGACCGCGGCCCCGCTGCCTTCGGCCAGGCGGCGGGCGGCGAAGCGCCGCACGGCCGGCGCCTGCGCCGCCAGTTCGGCAATGCTGCGGCTGGCCAGGATGGCGTTGGCCAGACTTGCCGAGTCGGCCTCGCGCAGGCCGTAAAGCTCTCCCTGCGAGACCACGTTGAAGAGGCGCCCGTCGGCCCCGGTCAATATCAGGTGGCGCATGCCGCGACGCAGCATGAGCACGGTGGCCTGGTGCACCGTCGCCTCGGCCGACAGGCTGGCGAGGCCGCCGGTCATGATGCCGGCGATCGGCCCGTCCGGATCGATGTCGTCGTTGATGAGGCTGCGGACCGCGTCGCGCAGGGTGACAATACCCAGCGGTACGGAGGTTGCAGTATCGACGACGACCGCCGCTTCCGCGCCGCACGCATCGATCAGGCGCAGCGCTTCGCGCACCGGAGTGGCGGGGTCGACGACCACCGGCGGCGGCAGCGGCAGCTTGCGCAGGGTCGTGTTGAGGTTGACCGATGCGGTGTCGAAAGCGCGGGCGTCAGTACTTGATGCGGGCATGGTAGGTCTTCTCGCTGGCTGCGCGCGCCTCGCCCAGCGTGCGTATGCCCTTGTCCGCCAGCAGCGGCAGCATCTTGAGGAAGACTTCGGCGGTCACGATGGCGTCGCCGACCGCGGTGTGGCGGCCCATCACCGATACGCCGAGCCGTTCTGCAATGGCTTCCAGGCGATGCGTCTCCTGATTCGGAAACAGCGCGGCCGAAAGCAGGAAGGTATCCAGCACGGGACGGTCGAAACGGATGCCGGTGGCGGCTTCCTTCAATTCGAGGAAGCGCATGTCGAAGGCCGCGTTGTGCGCCACCAGCACCGTGTCGGCGACGAAGGCGCGGAAGATCGGCAGCACCTGCGCGATCGGCGGCTGGCCGGCAAGCATGTCGGCGGTGATGCCGTGGATTTTCACGGATTGCAGTGGCAGGCTGCGCCGGGGGTCGATCAGCTGCTCGTAGGCTTCGTGCCTGAGCAGGCGTCGATTGACGATGCGCACCGCGCCGATCTGGATGATCTCGTCGCCCGCCGAGGGTTCGAGGCCGGTGGTTTCGGTGTCGAAGACGGTGTAGTCGAGTTGCGCCAGCAGCCGGTCGTCAAGCGCCAGGCCAAGCTCATCGTCCTTGAAGAGGTCGAAATCGTAGAACTCGGGCCGGCTGTCCACCATTGCCGTGGCGGCGCCGGACGGCGCGGCTTGCTGGCCGCTGAAGGTGGGCAACAGGAAGCGAAAGAAGGCCCGATAGGCGGCGTGGTCGCGCTGAAACCAGACCTCGCCGCCGTTGCGCTCGACGATATCGCGCACCGTCAGCGGCGACGATTCGCCGGCCACGGTCATCGGATCGAGTTCCCATTGCATGACGGTCTCGGTGCTCATGAAGACGCCGGACCAGATCAGGTCCATGTGCGCCATGGCGCCGTCGCGGGTCAGGCGCAGGCGCAGATCCCTGATCTGGTATTCGTCATGGAGGCGCGCGGCGAAATACGTCATGGCCTGCAGCAGGGAGAAGCCGTCAACCTTGATCCAGACTTCGGCATCGACCTCTTCAAGGCTAACCTGCAGCGCGCAGCGATCGGCAATCCGGCGCCGGGCTGCCGTCATCAGGTCGGAGCCGAGCATTTCCTCCAGCGGCCAGCGCGACTTGAGCACCGCCGCATACTTGCGTGCCGCGGCTTCGACACGCCCGGCGAGTCCGGCGGCTTCGTCGCGCACGACGGCGAGGAAGCGCTGGTGATCCTCGGCGCTCATATCGGCGTAGTCGTAGAGGGTTTCGGCGGCAGCCCTCAGGTTACCCACCGGGCCGCGGCTGCTCTCGGTCAGGTTCTGCAGCAACTGGTCGCGTGTCGATTCACTGTCGAAGCTCTCCGTCATGTCTTCGATCATCGTCATGTAACCGGAGAGGCCGTGTCCGGAGTCCGGTCCGGCACCCTCCCCGGCCGGCGCCCCGGCTTCCGGAATCGGCGCGACGAGGACACGCAGCAGGCGTCCGGCCCCTGTCGCGGCGACGAAGTGGCGGTGCGCCGCGCGCCGCCCGGTGATGTCCTCCAGGGCATAGGCAATCAGGTGCCGGTCGAATATGCCGTAGATTGACCGGCCCAGGCCGAGCACCGCCATGCCCTGTCCCGCAGCATCGGCGAACAGGGCGCGGGCGCGCCGGTTGTAGAGCAGCACCCGCCCGTCCATGTTGCAGACGATGACCCCCTGTGCGAGTTCGGACATGAGCACCGCAAAGCGGTTGCGGTCAGCCTCGGCCGCCGCATTGGCGGCGCGGATCCGCGCCTCGATTTCCACGTCGCGCGCCTCGTGCTGTGCGGCCAGGCGGTTGACGCCGGCAATCAGGTCCTGCAGTTCCTGTGTGCCCTGCGCGGTGAGGCGGGTCGCCGGTTCCTCCAGCATCGCCTTCGCTTCCTCAGCGGCGCGGGCCGGCGGCAGGACGAGGAATTCGTGCGCGGCGCGCAGCAGCAGAAAGAGGAAGACGCAGGCGACGAAGACGATCATCAGCACGGCACCCAGGCGGCGCTCGAGCACGGCGGCCAGCACGGCCTGCTCCTGTCCTTCGAGACCGCTGCCGGCAACGAAACCGGCGGCGCCCAGCACCGCCAGCATGAAGGCGCTGGCGAGGGCAACGGCAACGGCAAGCTTGGCGCGGGAACTCACGAAACTTTCCGGCGAACGGGCGGCGGCGCGGTCACACCCTGTCGATGAGGGCCTTGACCTGGGCGATCAATTCCTTCGTCGCGAACGGCTTGGTCATATAAACGTCGGCGCCCAGCGCCAGGCCCTTGGACACCTCGGTATCACGGCCCTTGGCGGTCAGCATCATGATGCGCAAGTCCTTGAACTGCGG
>CAIZKA010000248.1 GCA_903933395.1 uncultured beta proteobacterium
CGTCCATTGGTACTGGATCGGATAGCCGGTGGCGCGGGCGTAGCTCTCGCCCAGTTCGACGAGTTCCGCCGGATCGATGTCCTGCGCCTTGGGCAGCAGTTGCCTGCGCAATTCCGCGCGCGTCGTGTGCAGCGAGAGCGCGAGGGCCGGCTTCACCGACACCTGCGGCAGGCGCTCGAACACGCGGCGGTCGCCGACGGTGGAAAACACCAGGTTCTTGTGGCCGATGCCGCCCGCCGTGCCGAGCAGTTCGATGGCGTCGAGCACGTTGTCGATGTTGTGCGCCGGCTCGCCCATGCCCATGAAGACGACCTTGGCCACCTTGCGCCTGGCGCGCGCCAGCACCACCTGGGCGACGATCTCGGCGCTGCCGAGCTGGCGCAGCAGGCCGCTGCGTCCGGTCATGCAGAACGTGCAGCCGACGGCACAGCCGACCTGGCTCGACACGCATAGACCATCGCGCGGCAGCAGCACGCTTTCCACGGTCTGGCCGTCGGCCAGTTCCACCAGCAGGCGCGTCGACGCGTCGGCGCCGGCATGCTCGGAGCGCAGGCGCGCCAGGGCTGCCAGTTCGGCTGCCAGCGCCGGCAGCGCGGCACGCAACTGTAAGGGATGGAAATGCTCGGCCGCGACCGGGCCATGCTCGAGCGGCAACGCCTGCGTCCAGGCGCGCAGGATGCGCTCCTCGTGGCAGGGCTTGGCGCCACTGCGGCGCAGGGTTTCCCGGATCTGTTCGATGCGCATGGGCTTGGCGATGTACCGCCCGGTCAGGGCCGGATCGCCTGGGTGATGTCGACGTCGGGCAGAACCCGCGCCACCACGTCGCGCAACTGCCTTGCCGCCGCCTCGCCCAGTGCGGCGCCCGGATGGCGGACATGGGGAGTCCGCAGCAGGCCGCGCATGCGCAGCAACTCCTTGCGCACGGCAACGCCCGGCTGCTGTTCGAAGACCAACAGCGGCAGATATCTGGCATACAGCCGGAAGCACTCGTCGGCGTCGCCGGCACGGGCGGCGGCGTCGATCGCC
This sequence comes from uncultured beta proteobacterium, assembly GCA_903933395.1. Lineage (GTDB taxonomy): Bacteria > Pseudomonadota > Gammaproteobacteria > Burkholderiales > Rhodocyclaceae > Sulfuritalea. The sequence continues at coordinate 1,027 of CAIZKA010000248.1, forward strand.
ATGAGCACTTCGGGAAAGGCGAAGCCGGTGTTGAAGCCGTCGGCGCCGGCCATCAGGTCGAAGTAGCCGTAAAGCGCGCCGAGTCCGGTCAAAAGCGGCACCCGGCGCTGTTGCATGCCCGCTTTGATCGCCGCGATGCGCACCGGCGTCGGCGGCGCCTCGGCCTTGATGCAGGCGATCGACGGGATTTCATCGACCAGACGCAGCAGCAAGGGCAGCGACATGTGCACCTGGGTCGAGGCCGGATGATCCTGGGCCACCAGCGGCAGCGGCGACCCTGCGGCGACCTTCTGGAAGTACTCGAATACGCGTGCCTCGTTGGGCACCGGCTCGGCGGAGGGCGCCACCATCACCGCATCGGCGCCGAGTTCCGCGGCCATCCGGCACAGGCCGATGGTGGCCTGCGTGCCGGGATGGCTGGCGCCGACGATCACCCTGGTGCGCCCGCGGGCCGCCGCCACGGCGCAGGCAATCAGTGCCTCGCGTTCCTTGTCGAGCATCCGGTTCGATTCGCCCAGAACGCCCAGCACGGTCACCCCGGCGACCCCGAGGTCGCCGACGAAAGTCACCAGACGATCCAGGGACTCAAGGTCGAGGCTGCCGTCCTCGTTGAAGGGAGTGGCCAGTATCGGAAACACACCGCTGAAATTCATGGAATCCCCGGAAAAAAGGCGGCGACTTGCGTCGCGAAGCGGGCTCCCGCTAGCCGGGAAGGCTGCGGGCAAGCGGCATTGTCGCTCAAACGCGAGGATTTGACCGCGACACAGTCCTGCGCCGCCGTAGCGCCGGCGCCGACTCTTCCTCAAACGGCGCGCGGCCTGCCTGAATGACGTCGGCGAACGCCCCTATGGACGCAAGGGCCGCAAATCCGGATAATTCCGCCATATCCGTACGATGCTGACCTGCGGCCCGCGGCAATCCCGGCGCAGGTCAATTTTTTCCCTTGTCCGAAAGAACATCATGGCCGCAGTAATGCCTCAAATGGCGCCCCCCGCCGCCGCTACCCGACTCCTGCTTTCCGGCAA
>CAIZKA010000249.1 GCA_903933395.1 uncultured beta proteobacterium
CCGGCCGTCTGAAAACTGGCCTGCCCGCTGGCGACCGCCGGACCGACCGGATTGGCGTAGACCCGCGCCGTCGCGAAGCAGGACGCAACGATGACTGCAATAACACGCCGCTGGCACCGGAACCGGTCTTTCGACGCCACTGTTAGCCCCCCTCGCCGCCACTTTTTCCTGATGCTTATTCGGGTTCAATTTAGCATAGGGCAATACGAAAATCCAGTTTTGAAATGAAATGTTGAAACCGTAAATATCATTCCATTCCGGCCTGCGTCATTTTTACGTGCAGCCATAATCACGTGAGGGTCAAACGGGATGACTGATCAGGCGAAGGGTGCCGCGTCCGAAATAACGATCCAAACCTCGTAGCCACGAGTGGAAGTCGGCGCCGGCGGCACGGCGCTGCGTATAATTCGCGCCTCTTTGCACGCCGCATCCCATGAAGTCCCTGCTGTCTCTCCCCGCCCCGCCAAAACCGGGTCAACGCCTTGATCTGCCGCCTCTTGCCGCCTCCGCCGATGCGTTGGCGCTGGCGCAGCTTGCCCGGCCCGGACAGTTGTTGGCGGTAGTCACGGCGAGCCCGCTCGAAGCCCAACGCCTGGCCGAGGAAATCGCCTGGTTTGCGCCCGGCCTGCGCGTGCATCTGCTGCCGGACTGGGAAACCCTGCCCTACGACAGCTTCTCGCCGCACCAGGACCTGATCTCGGAGCGGCTGGCAACCCTCTACGCGGTCTCGCGCAACGAATGCGAAGTGCTGATCGCCGCCGCCTCGACCGCGGTGACGCGCCTCGCGCCGCCGGCATTCCTGGCCGGCCACACCTTCTTCATGAAGAAGGGCGAGCGGCTGGACATCGGCAAGCTGCGCGCGCAACTCACCGTGGCTGGCTACCAGCACGTGACGCAGGTGGTCGCCGCCGGCGAATACAGCGTGCGCGGCGGACTGGTCGACCTGTTCCCGATGGGCACGGCCCTGCCCTATCGCATTGAGCTCTTTGACGACGAAGTGGAAACCATCCGCAGCTTCGACGTCGACAGCCAGCGCAGCCTGTATCCCGTGCCGGAAATCCGCCTGCTGCCGGCGCGCGAATTTCCCGCCGGCGATGCCGGCCGCACCACCTTCCGCCAGCGCTTCCGCGAAGCCTTCGAGGGCGATGCCTCGCGCGTCAGCCTCTACAAGGATGTTTCGAACGGCATCATGCCGTCCGGCATCGAGTACTACCTGCCACTGTTCTTCGAGACCACCGCAACGCTGTTCGACTACCTCCCGGAAAATGCCACGCTGCTGCTGCACGGCGACGTCGCCGCAGCGATTGCCGAGTTCTGGACCGACACCCGGGGCCGCTACAAGATGCTCGGCGGCGACCGTTCGCGCCCGGTGCTGCCGCCCGGCGAGCTGTTCCTGCGCGACGAGGAGTTTTTCGTCGCCGCCAAGGCGCTGCCGCAACTGGTAGCAAAAGTCGGCGCTGGCGACACGGCGAATGCGGCCGCGACGCTGCCATCCCTGGCAGTCAACCGCAAGGCCGACGACCCGCTGGCCGCCTTGCGCGGCTTCCTCGCCGGCCATGGCGGCCGCGTGCTGCTGCTGGCGGAATCGCCGGGGCGGCGCCAGACCCTGGCCGACTACCTCGCCGAATACGGCCTCGCGCCCGAACCCTGCACCGACTTCGCCGGCTTCATGGCGGGCGAATCGCGCTTCATGCTCGGCGTCGGCCCGCTGTCGGGCGGCTTCCTGCTCGACGGGTTTGCCGTCATTACCGAGAACGAGCTCTATGCCGCCACCGCCCGTCCGCGCGGACGCCGCAACGATGCCCGGCGCGCCAACCTCGAAGGCTGGCTGCGCGACCTGTCCGAACTCAAGGTCGGCGATCCGGTGGTGCATGAAGCCCACGGCATCGGCCGCTATCTCGGGCTGCTGCACATGGACTTCGGCGAAGGTGACACCGAATTCCTCCACCTCGAATACGCCAACGGCGCCAAGCTCTACGTGCCGGTCGCCCAGTTGCAGGTCATCTCGCGCTACAGCGGCGCCGACCCGGACTCGGTACCGCTGCACACGCTGGGTTCCGGCCAGTGGGAGAAGGCCAAGAAGAAGGCCGCGGCGCAGGTGCACGACACGGCCGCAGAACTGCTGCACCTCTACGCGCAGCGCGCGCTGCGCGAAGGCCACAAGTTCGTGTTCAAGCAGCACGACCTGGAAGCCTTCGCCGACGGCTTCGGCTTCGAGGAGACGCCCGATCAGCAGACCGCGATCAATGCCGTGATCGAAGACATGAAATCCGGCAAGCCGATGGACCGCCTGGTCTGCGGCGACGTCGGCTTCGGCAAGACCGAGGTCGCCATGCGCGCTGCCTTCGTCGCCGTGGCCGACGGCAAGCAGGTCGCCATCCTCTGCCCGACCACGCTGCTGGCCGAACAGCACTACCAGAATTTTTCCGACCGCTTCGCCAACTGGCCGATCAAGGTGGCCGAGATCTCGCGCTTCAAGTCGGCAAAGGAGCAGGACGATGCCGTCGCACTGCTGGGCCAGGGAAAAATCGACATCCTGATCGGCACCCATCGCCTGCTGCAGAAGGATGTCCGGTTCGAGCGCCTCGGCCTCATCATCATCGACGAAGAACACCGCTTCGGCGTGCGCCAGAAGGAAGCCTTGAAGGCGCTGCGCGCTTCGGTCGACGTGCTGACCCTGACAGCAACGCCGATCCCGCGCACCCTGGGCCTGTCGCTGGAAGGCCTGCGCGACTTTTCGGTGATTGCAACGCCGCCGCAGAAGCGCCTGGCGATCAAGACCTTCGTCTCCAAGTGGTCCAACGGTCAGGTGCGCGAAGCCTGCCTGCGCGAGTTCAAGCGCGGCGGCCAGGTGTATTTCCTGCACAACGAAGTCGACACCATCGAAAACATGAAGGAGCGCCTGCAGGCCCTGCTGCCCGAGGCGCGCATGGTGATCGGCCACGGCCAGTTGCCGGAGCGCGAGCTCGAACGCGTAATGCGCGAATTCACCCAGCAGAAGCACAACCTGCTCTTGTGTTCGACCATCATCGAGACCGGCATCGACAACCCGCATGCCAACACCATCGTCATCAACCGCGCCGACAAGTTCGGCCTGGCGCAGCTGCACCAGTTGCGCGGCCGCGTCGGCCGCAGCCACCATCAGGCCTACGCCTACCTGCTGACCCACGAGGATGCCAAGCCGACGGCGCAGGCCAAGCGGCGGCTGGAAGCCATCCAGGCCATGGAGGAACTCGGCTCCGGCTTCTTCCTCGCCATGCACGACCTGGAGATCCGCGGCGCCGGCGAGGTGCTGGGCGAATCGCAAAGCGGCGAGATCCACGAAATCGGCTTCGCCATGTACACCAACATGCTCAACGCCGCGGTGAAGGCGCTGAAGGCCGGCGAGAAGGTTCCCGACCTGACCCAGCCCTTATCGATCACCTCGGAAATCAACCTGCGCGTGCCGGCGTTGCTGACCAGCGACTACTGCCCGGACGTCCACGAGCGCCTGACGCTCTACAAGCGCCTGGCCAATTGCGACAGCGACGATGATCTGCGCGACATGCAGGAGGAACTCATCGACCGCTACGGCGAAATGCCGGCGCAGACCTCGGCCCTGATGGAAACCCACCGCCTGCGCCTGGCCGGGCGCGCACTGGGCCTGGCCAAGCTGGATGCGGGGCCGGCCGCGATCAGCCTGCAATTCGTGCCGAACCCGCCGGTCGACCCGGCCGACATCATCCTGCTGATCCAGTCCGACCGCCACTTCAAGCTCGCCGGCCCGGACAAGCTCATCTGGCAGAAACCGACCGCCGCGCTCAAGGAGCGGGTGGCGGCAGTGAAGGAACTCTTCCGGCGGCTCAAGCGCTGACGCGAAGAGTCGGCGCCGGCGGGACGGCGGCGGGTGGCTTCAGTCGAAGTATTTGTGTTCAGAGATGCGGGGGACGGGCGGGTTTCCGGCAAAACGGCCGCTCGATTGATTCACCCCAGTATCGGCGAATGACAGCCATGTGGAAAGTAGCTGGACTCACACAGTCTGGCCCATAAAGGGACATTGGCGCCCCCAAAACCATGAACTATTGAATGACCCCTTTGACCTGGACTCCTGATTTGGGAAGGTTGTGGCCAGCGTCCGGAGTTGGCAGTGAAGCTGCCGTTCGAGGTTTGCCCGAAGAAAATTTGGCGCTCCCCTTTCTGAGCGGCTTACAGTGCCCGGTCAATCGATCGATAGTCAGGCGCACAAGAGAAGGATCTCGCCTAACCAGCAATTGTGATCGGGGCCCGCACAGCGGGGTTTGGCACGCCTCCATTGCCTTATTCGGCGGTTGGCTCGAGCCAGGCCCGGGTTAGGCTATCGGGATTAAAAGTCTGCACATTGCCTGGAAAAAGGAGCAGTGACTTGAGCAAGGTCTTGAATGATCTGAAGGAATTGGAATGGCAGCGCCGACAACTCGCGGCAAACCGCGCCGCCGCCACCGCCAACGCGACAGACGCCGAACGGGCTGCCGAGGCGGATGCCTTGGCGCGTGCCGCCGCGGATGATCGGGCTCGAGCTGCTGCCGAGTCGCGCAAGGTGCTTGCCGCCGAGCACATGGTGGCCGCGCAACGGCGTAAGCGCGCCGAAGATCTTGCTGCCGAGCATGCCCTCAGCCGTGCTGCCGCCGAAAAGGAGGCGGAGGCGGAGGCGGCGCAGCAGGCCCATGTCGAACGGCTGGCCGAAATTTCCCTGCGAACGCGAGTCGAGGCCGAGAAGCGCGCTTTGGCGGATGTCCGGCATCGTGAATTTGCAGCGTCCGAGCTTGCCCTGGCGGCCGTTGCCCGAGCCAAGAGGCAAGAAGAGCTTGCCCAGCTTGCTGGTGAGCGGATCGCAGCCGAAAAACGCACGGCCAATCTGGCTGCCGAAAAAATTCGTGCCGAGCAGATTGCCGAAGCGGGGGCGTTGTCTTGTCTGGCGGCAGAAAGGGAGATGGCGCGGGAAGCACACCGTCGCGCCGAAAAGGAGACCGAAGCGGGGCGAGCTGCTGCCGCGCGTCTCGAAGCCGAGCGCGAGGCCAGCATGGCGCGGGCAGAGCGTGCAGCGGCTGAAGAAAAAGCCTCAGCCGCTGCAGCCAGCCATCATCAGATCGCTGCCGAGTTAGCGAGCTTGCAGTCATCTGCTCGGCAGATCGAGACGGAAAAGGATTGTCCGTCCGCGAGCCACCGTCCGCCATCCGTCTGGATCATCAGGCTTGCAAGTACGGCCTTAACTTTGATGGTCGGCGTTGGATCGGGGATGTGGCTGGCCAGGCCCCCCTCGCTTGGGTTTGGAACATTGTCGGCCGAGCCGGACTTGCTGCGTCTGCGCCTTGACGACAACCTGACGAACCCGATCACGCGGTCACAAAGCGCGTTGCCGCGCGATCAGCCGCGCTGACAGTTCGCGGGTGTGACGCGTGCACCACTTTGCGCAGCCGGTACGCGCTTGATAAATAGGCGCGAAACAGCGCTCAAGCCGTCAGGTCGATCTCCTGGAGGTTGCCTGCCTTGCCGTCTTCGGTCAGGTACCTTGAGTACCTATGGTGCTCGAACTGCGGCTCGGACCGGAAAGCCGCGAGACGCCTTCCACACTCGATCCAAAACTCGCGCCGGCCTTAGGCAATTTCTCAAGCCCATGTCTTGACTCGCTTATGTTGGTCATCTAAAATGACCAACATACAAGGAGTTCGCCATGCAGCAATTCAACATCGCCGAAGCCAAGGCCCATCTCTCGGAACTGGTGCAAAAAGCCATGATGGGCGAGGAAATCGTCATCGCCCGCGACAACAAGCCGCTGGCGATGCTGGTGCCCATCCAGCGTCCGGCAGGCAAGCGCATTCCCGGTTCAGGCAAAGGGCAAATCCTCTTCATGGCCGACAACTTCGATGCGATCCCGGAGGGCTTCGAGGACTACACCGGGTGATTGCGCTGCTCGACACCAACGCCTTCCTGCGCTGGGTGGAAGGCGACGACAAGTTGTCGACGCGGGCCAAGTCCTGCATCGCCAATCCGGACAACGAAATCCTCGTCAGCGTCGTCGTCGCCTGGGAACTGGCAATCAAGTCCGGCCAGGGCGGCATCAGGCTGGCGCAGCCGGTAGGCCGCTACGTGGCGAGCCATATCGAGGCCAACGGCTTTCGCCTGCTCGGCATCGAGCTCGACGACGTGGCCGCCGTCGAAGCCATGCCCCTGCATCATCGCGATCCCTTCGACCGCCTGCTGGTCGCGCAGGCAAAAAACCGCAAGCTGCCCGTGGTCAGTTCCGACCGGGCTTTTTCCGCCTACGGCGTCAAACGCATCTGGTAACCGACATGCAACAAACTGAAAACCTCAATATCGAAGCCTTCGAGCCGATGCCCACGCCCGAAGAAATCCACGCCCGCCTGCCGTTGTCGGAGGCCGCCGCAGAGTCGGTGCTGGCGGGACGGCGATCCCTGGAACGCATCCTCGACGGCACCGACGCGCGCGTCTTCGTCGTCGTCGGGCCCTGCTCCATCCACGACCCGGTAGCCGGCCTCGACTACGCGCGGCGCCTGAAGAAACTGGCCGACGAAGTCGCCGGCACCATGCTGCTGGTGATGCGGGTGTATTTCGAGAAACCACGTACCGCCACCGGCTGGAAGGGCTACATCAACGATCCGCGCATGGACGATTCCTTCCACATCGAGGAAGGTCTGCAGAAAGCCCGCCAATTCCTGCTCGCCGTGAATGAAATCGGATTGCCCGCCGGCACCGAAGCGCTAGACCCGATCGCGCCGCAATACCTGGGCGACCTGATCGCCTGGACCGCGATCGGCGCGCGCACATCGGAGTCGCAGACCCACCGCGAAATGTCATCGGGATTGTCGACGCCGGTCGGCTTCAAGAACGGCACCGACGGTTCGCTCGACGCCGCGGTGAATGCCATCATTTCCGCCGGCAGCCCGCACAGCTTCCTCGGCATCAACATGCAGGGCCGCTCCTGCGTGGTGCGCACCGCCGGCAACCGCTACGGCCACCTGGTGCTGCGCGGCGGCGGCGGGCGGCCGAACTACGATACGGTCAGCGTCGCGCTGGCCGAGGACGCGCTGGCCAAGGCGAAATTGCCGCACAACATCGTGGTCGATTGTTCGCATGCCAACAGCTACAAGAAACCGGAACTGCAGCCGCTGGTAATGCACGATTGCGTCAATCAGATTCGCGACCAGCGTAAAACCGGTCATCGCTCCATCGTCGGCCTGATGATCGAAAGTTTCATCGAGGCCGGCAACCAGCCCATCCCCGCCGATCTGTCGCAGCTGGAATACGGCTGCTCGGTCACCGATGCCTGTGTCGATTGGCCGACCACCGAAAAAATGATCCGCGATGCCGATGCCGCGCTGCGCAGCGTCATCCCCAACCCCGCCTGAGAATCCACATGAGCCTGATTCGCCCCTTCCGTGGTTTGCGCCCCGCCACCGGCCAGGCCGGTGCCGTCGCCGCGCCGCCCTACGACGTCCTCTCCAGCGACGAAGCGCGACGCATTGTCCATGATGGTGCCACCGGCAAGCCGTGGTCCTTCCTGCACATTTCCAAGCCGGAAATCGACCTGCCACGCGAGGTCGACATCTATTCGCCGGAGGTCTATGCCAAGGCGGCGGAAAACCTCGGGAAGATGCTCGATGCCGGCATCCTGGCGCGCGACGGACAGCCCTGCTATTACGCCTATCGCCTGACGATGGGCGGGCACGTGCAAACCGGCCTGGTAGCGGCGGCGAGCGTCGCCGATTACGACAGCAACCGCATCCGCAAGCACGAATTCACGCGGCCCGACAAGGAAGACGACCGCGTCCGGCAGATCGAGGCACTGAACGCCCAGACCGGCCCGGTGCTCCTGGCCTACCCGGCGTCAGCGACCGCCGACGCGCTGATCGATGCCGTGGCGCAAGGCACCCCGGCCGCCGACGTCACCGCCGACGACGGCATCCGCCACCAGATCTGGGTGCTGACGGATGCCGCGCAGATCGCCGCAATTACGGCCGCCTTCGATGCCATGAAGGCGCTCTACATCGCCGACGGCCATCATCGCTCCGCCGCCGCCTCGCGCGTTGCCGCCTCGCGCCGCCAGCAGGGACGGGAATTGTCCACCGACTCCTTCCTCTCCGTGATCTTCCCGCACCACCAGATGAAAATCCTCGACTACAACCGCGTCGTCAAGGATTTGAACGGCCTCGAGGAGTCGGCGCTGGTGGCACGCCTCGGCGCCGCCTTCACGGTCGAAGACAGCCCCGGGCGCGTGCATCCGGCGCGCCCCGGCGAATTCGGCATGTACCTGGCGGGCCGCTGGCACAAGCTGACCATCAAACCCGGACTGGTTCCCGCTGATCCGGTGGCCAGCCTCGATGTGTCGCTGCTCTCGGACCGCCTGCTGGCGCCGCTCTTGGGCATCGCCGACCTGCGCCGCGACAAGCGCATCGATTTTGTCGGCGGCATACGCGGCCTGGCCGAACTGGAAAAGCGCGTCGATTCCGGCGAGATGGCGGTGGCCTTCGCGCTGCACCCGACGCGCATGGACCAGCTCATGGCCGTGGCCGACAGCAACAATGTCATGCCGCCGAAGTCGACCTGGTTCGAGCCCAA
>CAIZKA010000250.1 GCA_903933395.1 uncultured beta proteobacterium
CTGCGGCGGCGCAGCGCATGCGCTGCGAAACCCCGCCTCGCCCCCTCGCGGGGAGGCTATTGATTGGCTCGCTACGCTCGATATCACCAGCGACTGATCCTGTTGCTTCACGTTAAAACCCAAGCCAGGCTTCGATCGGTCCCTTGGCCAGCGGCACCAGGAACCATTTTTCAAATATCAGGAAAAAGACCACGGGCACGCCGATCGCGGTAAGGACGGTCGTCAGCCGGCCGAAATTGCCGTGACGGTGCATGAAGAAGCCGATCAGCAGCGCGCCGGGGAGGTAGAGTCCGAGGAAGGGCACGGCGGCGATGAACACCGTGGTCGGCACCAGCATCGCCCTGACGTCGCGCAGTTCGCTCCATTGCGAAAACAGCTTGGTCTCCTTGCTCCAGCCGAGGACGGCTTGCAGCAGGATCCAGCCGGCGGCGAAGCTCAACAACAGGCCGATAAAGAAGGGGAAATAGCCGGCGCGCGGGCCGTCGTCGGCCCATTCGATGCCGACGCGCAGGCTGTCGACGATCACGATCAGGCCGCAGACCAGCAGCAGCAGGGCTACTCCCGCTTCCGGGATGCGCCGGTTGAGCCCGGCCGCTTCGTTCTGCTGATCCACGCGACTACTTGGCGAGGAAGCCGGCGTTCTTCATCAGGATGACGTGCTGGGCTTCGGCCTTGGCCACCCAGTCGGCGAACTCCTGGCCGCTCATGAAAGTCTGGTTGAAGGCGCCCTTCTCCATGAAGTCCTTCCACTCAGGCAGTTCCTTGACCTTCTTGAACAGGTTGACATAGAAGGCCACCTGGTCCGGCGTCACGCCGGGCGGCATGAAGATGCCGCGCAGCATCAGGTATTCGACGTCGATGCCGGCTGACTTGCAGGTCGGCAGGTCGCCCCAGGATTGCGTGGCCGTCACCTTGGCCTTGTAGGGCATCGGCTTGCCGTCCATCACGCACAGGGCGCGCAGCTTGCCCGAGCGCCAGTGCGCCTCGGCTTCGATCGGGTTGTTCACCGTGGAATCGACGTGCTTGCCGACCAGTTGCACGGCGACGTCGCCGCCGCCCTTGAAGGGGATGTAGGTGATCTTCTTGCCGGCGGCTTTTTCCACCAGCACGGTGATCAACTGGTCTTCCTGCTTGGAACCGGTGCCGGCCATCTTGAACTTGTTGTCGGTGCCGGCCCGGACTGCGTCGAGATAGTCTTTCCCCGTCTTGTAGGGTGTTTCGGCATTGACCCAGAGCACGAACTCGTCGAGCGCGAGCATGCTGACCGGCGTCATGTCGCGCCAGTTGAAGGGCACGGCGGTGGCCAGCGGCGTGGTGAACAGGTTGGACAGGGTAATGACGATCTTGTGCGCGTCGCCCTTGGCGCCCTTGATTTCGAGGAAGCCCTCGGCGCCGGCGCCGCCGGATTTGTTGACCACGATCAGCGGCTGATTCATCAGCTTGTGCTTGGCGATCACGCCCTGCAGGAAGCGCGCCATCTGGTCGGCGCCGCCACCGGTGCCGGCGGGGACGACGAACTCGACCGGCTTGGTCGGTTCCCAGGCGTGGGCGGCGGAAGCGGCGAAGAGGGCGAAACTGGCGCCCAGGGCAAAAGCGATCTTGGTGAGTTTCATGGCATGGTCCTCAGGTTTGTATGCTTGCGTAATTGTGTGCGGCTGAATGGCGACGTGTTCAGGCCAGACCGAGTTTCTGGGCAAGCCCGATGCGCTGCAGCTTGCCGGTGGCGCCCTTGGGAATCTCGGGCAGGATCAGTATCTTCTTGGGCACCTTGAAATCGGCGACGTGGATGGCGACGAAGGCCTGGATTTCCTTCTCGGTGGCGGTGGCACCTTCCTTCAGCACCACGGCAGCACCGACTTCCTCGCCCAGCTTGGGGTGCGGCACGGCGAAGCAGACCACCTGCGCCACGGCGGGATGATCCATGATGACTTCGTCGATCTCGCGCGGCGAAATCTTTTCACCGCCGCGATTGATGATCTCCTTGAGGCGGCCCGTCAGCGAGACATAGCCTTCGGCATCCTTGACGCCCTGGTCGCCGGTGCGGAACCAGCCGTGGGTGAAGCCCTCGGCATTCGCCTTCGGGTTGTTCTCGTAGCCGGTGGTGACGTTGGGACCGCGGATCACGATCTCGCCGACGCTGTCGGGCGGCAGGATCTTGCCGTCCTCGTCCATGATTTCGATTTCCGGTCCGGCGGCGAGGCCGACCGAACCGGGCTTGCGCGTTGCCGGCGGCAGCGGGTTGCTGGCCATCTGGTGCGTGGCTTCGGTCATGCCGTAGGCCTCGATCAGCGGGGCGCCGAACACGGCTTCCAGTTCCGCGATCACCTGCGGCGGAATCGACGACGACGAGGAACGCAGGAAGCGCAGCGGATTCTTCGCGATGATCTCCTTGTTGCGCCCGGTGCGGGTCAGGATGGCTTGGTGCATGGTAGGCACCGCGGTGTACCAGGTCGGATGGCACTCGTCCATCCAGCCGAAGAACTTCAGCGCATCGAAGCCGGGCGAGCAGAACACCTCCGAGCCCGCCGACAGCGGCGCCAGCACGCCGGCGATGAGACCGTGGATGTGAAACAGCGGCATGATGTTGAGGCCGCGATCTGCGGGCGCGAAGTCCAGCGACGTGCGGATGTGGCGCGCCGAGGCGCAGAGGTTACTTTGGGAGAGCGGCACGATCTTGGGCCGCGAGGTGGTGCCCGAGGTATGCAGCACCATGGCGACGTCATCGGGTCGGGCGAAGCCGCCGTTGGCGGCAGGTATGGCCGGAGTTGCGGCGCCTGCCGTGGCTTCCAGCGTGAAGCTGCCGGCGCCGGCGTTCGCGTCCGGCACCAGTTCGACGACGGGCACGCCGAGTTTTTTGGCGGCGGCGCGGGCGGGCGTATCGACCCCGCGCATGGCGATCAGCAGCTTCGCATTCAGGTCGCCGATATAGAACTCGAATTCTTCTTCGCGGTAGGCCGGGTTCAGCGGCGCGGACGCCGCACCGCTGGCGACGGCGAGAAAGCAGGCCGCCATCTCGGGCCCGTTGGGCAGCACGATGGCGACGCGATCGTTGCGGCCGGCGCCCAGCGCGTTGAGGCTGGCGACGGTGCGGGCGATCAGCGCGCGCAGTTCGCCATGAGAGAGCGGTTTGCGCGCAGGCGCGCTAAAGGCGGCAGCGGCATCGGCGCCGGGGGACAGAAGGGTTTCGAGGGTGTCGGACATGGATTTTCTCTGTGAGCTCAAGTTGTCAGTCTTCTACAGGACTGTACAAAAGGCTGAATTGTGCCGCAACAAGTCGCTCCGCGGACCTGCTGCGGCGCAGCAATCGAGAATAAATTTTGTTATCCGGGGCCGGACGAATTTAATCGGGATATCAGGGTATCAGCGCGGGGTATCAGCGCATCAGGCGATACAGCATCTGCAGCGCCAGGAGCGCCAGGAAAACACCGAAGCCGCGCTTCAACTGCTTGACCGGCAACGCGTGCGCGGTGCGCGCGCCCAGCGGCGCGACCAGCATGCTGACTACGACCACGCCGACCAGGGCCGGCAGGTAGATGTAGCCCAGAGACCATGGCGGCAGGCCGGCGACGCCGTAGCCGCTGGCGATGTAGCCGATCGTGCCGGCCACCGCGATCGGAAAGCCGAGCGCCGCCGAGGTGCCTACCGCCTGGTGGATGGCCACGTTGCAGAACACCATAAAGGGAATCGACAGGAAGCCGCCGCCGGCGGCGACCAGGCTGGAGACGACGCCGATCCCGGTGCCCACCGCCAGCATGCCCGTCGCCCCGGGCAGTTGGCGCGTCGGCTTGGGCTTGCGGTCGATCAGCATGCTGGCCGAGGCGTAGAAGACGATGGCCGTGAATACCATGGCCAGCGGTCGCGTCGGAATCGAGGCAGCGATGAAGGAACCGCCGAAGGTTCCTGCCATCAGTCCGGGGGCGAAGACCTTGACGATGTCCCAGCGCACCGCGCCGTGCTGGTGATGGGCGCGCATGCTGGATATGGAAGTCAGCACGATGGTGGCCATCGAGGTGCCCAGCGCCAGGTGCATGCTGTGCTCGACCGGAAAGGCCTGCGCGGTGAACACCATGAACAGCAGCGGCACGATGGTCAGCCCGCCGCCGACGCCGAACAGGCCGGCAACGAAGCCGGCGAAGGCACCCAGCAGCGGATAGCCCAGCCACCAGATGCTCACTTCGCTTTTTTCCCGATCAGCTTTCCGGTGATGAACTTCCATTCCGCCGGATCGACCGGCGTGATCGAAAGGCGGTTGCCGCGCTGCAGGGCGCGCAGGTGCTGCAGTTCGGGATGGGCGCGCAGTTCGTCGAGGCCGACCAGGCGCGTCTTCTTCACGACGCGCACATCGACATTGACCCAGCGCGGATTTTCCGGCGTCGATTTCGGATCGTAGTAAGGGCTCTTCGGATCGAACTGCGTGCGATCGGGGTAGGCCAGTTGCGACACTTCGGCCAGCCCGGCGATGCCGGGTTCCGGACATGAGGAGTGGTAGAACAGCACGCCGTCGCCGACCTTCATCTGGTCGCGCATGAAGTTGCGCGCCTGGTAGTTGCGCACGCCCCACCAGTCGACGGTTTGCTGCGGCATCGCCAGCACGTCGTCGATGCCGACGACGCCGGGTTCTGTCTTCATCAGCCAGTAGCGCGTCATGGCGTTGCCTCCAACAAAACAAACAGGGCGCGGATCTCCGCGCCCTGCAATTTGATTCCCCCGCGAGTGCCGTTTGGCCGGCATCCTGAACCTGCGTTCAGAGAGGCCACTTTCCTGCCGCATCAGGTTCGCTCACTGGGAGCGATCACAACAGCGGCGTCTATGGGCTGCGGCCGGTGCCAATGGATATTGGTTCAAGGAATCTATGGCCTTGGCGAACACCGCAGGGGAAACCCTGGGAAGCCAGGCAATTCATTTGCGAACCAGAGGCGGCGCGGTTTAAAACAACTGCTCGTGCTGCGCCAGCGATTCGTCGAGCTTGGCTTCGATGGAATTTATTCTACGCTGAACCGATTCGCTTTCAAGTGCCGTTGCAACATTTGCCGGAGTATTTTTTGCGGCGAGCAATTCGTGGGCCAGATTCAAGGCCATCATCACCGCAATGCGTTCGCCGCCGCCGCGGGCGCTGCTGGTCGCCTTCTCGCCGGTTTCCTTGAATTTGTCGTCGAGATAGGCCACGGCGGCCTGCAGCGCCTCGCGCTCCGTAGGCTCGCAGGCGACGCGATAGTCCTTGCCCAGCAGCGTGATTTCCAGGGTTTTTTTCATTCGTCGGGCAACCGCGCCATCAGGCCTTCAAGGCGCTCGCGCGCGATGTCGATCTTCTTCGCCAATGCGGCCTTTTCCGCCTCGAGGCCGGCAACGTGGGCGCGCAGGGCCTGATTCTCGTCGCGCAGGCTGGCGCACACAGCCACTATCTGTTCGACCTTGCGCTCAAGGGGATCAAGGGAAACGTCCATAACATCAAGTTTCGTGGAAAAGTGTAATCAGGTCAAGCAACAAGCTTCCGAACTGAATGTGCTTCATGATTAACGGCCAAGTTCAGACGTCATTCCGGCGAATGCCGGAATCCAGCGGCGTCAATGGAAGAGGGACTGGGTTCCCGCTTTCGCGGGAACGACGGGCATCCTTCTCAATGCGCCGTATCCCAGTTGGCGCCAACCCCGACTTCCACCAGCAGCGGCACCTTGAGTGTTGCGACGCCGCCCATCAGCTTCGGCAGCGCTTCGCGCACCCGTTCAAGTTCTTCCTCGGGGACTTCCAGCACCAGTTCATCATGCACCTGCAGGATCAAAAGGGACCGCATGTTTTGCGCGGCGAGCCAGTCCTGCACGGCGAGCATGGCGCGCTTGATCAGGTCGGCGGCGGTGCCCTGCATCGGCGCGTTGATGGCGGCGCGTTCGGCGCCCTGGCGGCGACCGGCGTTCGACGACCTGATTTCCGGCAGCCACAGGCGGCGGCCGAACACGGTCTCGACATAGCCCTTGTCGCGGGCGATGGCGCGGGTTTCTTCCATGTAGCGGGCCACGCCCGGATAGCGCGCGAAGTAGCGGTCCATGTAGGCCGCCGCCGCGGTGCGATCGACGCCGATCTGCTTGGCGAGGCCGAAGGCGCTCATGCCATAGATCAGGCCGAAATTGATCGCCTTGGCGGCGCGGCGCTGTTCGCCGGTGACCTCGATCGGCGTCAGGCCGAAGACTTCGCCGGCCGTCGCGCGATGCACGTCTTCGCCGGCGGCGAAGGCCTCCAGCAGGCGCGGGTCGTCGGAGAGGTGGGCCATGATGCGCAGCTCGATCTGCGAATAGTCGGCGCTGAGGATACGGTGATTCGCGGGGGCGACGAAGGCGGAGCGGATGCGGCGACCTTCCGCGGTGCGGATCGGAATGTTCTGCAGGTTGGGGTCGGTCGAGGCCAGCCGGCCGGTGACCGCGGTGGCCTGGCCGAAGCTGGTATGCACGCGGCCGGTGGCCGGGTTGATCATCTTCGGCAGCTTGTCGGTGTAGGTGTTCTTGAGTTTCGCCAGGCTGCGGTGTTCGAGGATCTTCTTCGGCAGCGGGTAGTCCTCGGCCAGCTTCTCCAGCACTTCCTCATCGGTCGAGGGTCCGCCCGAGGGCGTCTTCTTCACCACCGGCAAACCCTGCTGGGTGAACAGGATCTCGGCCAGCTGTTTCGGTGAATTCAGGTTGAACGGTTGGCCCGCCAGTTGCTGCGCCTCCGCTTCGAGCGCCATGATCTTGCGCCCGAGTTCGTCGCTCTGCTGCGCCAGTGTGGCGGCATCGATCAGCACGCCGTTGCGCTCTATCCTGAACAGCACTTCGGCGACGGGCAGTTCGAGGTCCCGGTAGAGGGCTTCGAGCTCCGGCTCGGCGGCGAGTTGCGGGCGCAGCACCTGGTGCACGCGCAGCGTGACGTCGGCATCCTCGGCGGCGTAATCGGCGGCGCGCGCGACATCGACCTGGGAGAAGGAAATGCGGTTGGCGCCCTTGCCGGTGACGGCGTCGTAGCTGATCGTCGCCAGCCCGCAATGCCGCGCGGCGAGCGAACCGAGATCGTGCGCCTTGTCGGATTC
This sequence comes from uncultured beta proteobacterium, assembly GCA_903933395.1. GTDB lineage: Bacteria > Pseudomonadota > Gammaproteobacteria > Burkholderiales > Rhodocyclaceae > Sulfuritalea. The sequence continues at coordinate 7,055 of CAIZKA010000250.1, forward strand.
CATCACATAGGATTGCAGCAGCGTGTCCTCGACGATGCCGCGCAATTGCACGCCGTGATTGGCGAAGACGTGGCGGTCGTACTTGAGGTGCTGGCCGAGCTTGCCGTGGCGTGCGGACTCCAGCCAGGGCCTGAGCTTTTCCAGCGTATCCGCCAGCGGCAGCTGCGCGGGCGCGCCGGCATAGTTGTGGCCCAGCGGCAGGTAGGCGGCACCGATTTTTTCGCGTGAACCTTCACTCTCGATGGCGAAGGAAATTCCCACCAGCTGTGCCTGCATCGGGTCGAGGGATGTGGTTTCGGTGTCGAGCGACACCAGCGCGGCGGCATCCAGGCGCGCCAGCCAGGCGTCGAGCTGCGCCGTTTCGAGGATGCATTCGTAGCCGCTGCGGTCGGGTTCGGCCGTGGGCGCCGCCGCAAGAGTCGGCGCCGGCGATACGGCGATTCGCGGGCGGGCGGGCGGCGGCGCCTCTCCGCTCAGCTCGCGCAGCCAGCCCTTGAACTCCAGCCGCGCGTATAGCCCGGCGAGCTTCTCCTTGTCCGGCTCTTGCGGCGCGAGATCGGTCACCGCTTGCGGCAGCGACAGGTCGCAGACCACCGTGACCAGCTTGACGCCCAGCGGCAGGAAGTCGAGGTGCTTTCTCAGGTTCTCGCCGACCGCCCCGCCGATCTCGCCGGCATGGGCGACGATGGCATCGAGTGTGCCCCAGCTGTCCAGCCATTTCACCGCGGTCTTCGGCCCGACCTTGGACACGCCCGGCACGCCGTCCGATGTGTCGCCGACCAGCGCGAGGTAATCGACGATGCGCTCTGGCGGCACGCCGAACTTGGCCTTGACGCCGGCCTCGTCGAGCACCTCGTTGCTCATGGTATTGACCAGCGTCACATGGCGATTCACGAGTTGCGCCAGATCCTTGTCGCCGGTCGAAATCACGCAGTCGATGCCGGCATCGGTGGCCTGCCGCGACAGGGTGCCGATCACGTCGTCGGCCTCGACGCCATCGATCATCATGAGCGGCCAGCCGGCGGCGCGGATGCACTGGTGCAGCGGCGCTATCTGCGCCGCCAGATCTTCCGGCATCGAGGGCCGGTGCGCCTTGTACTCCGGGTACCAGTCGTCACGGAAGGTCTTGCCCTTGGCATCGAACACCACGGCGCGGAAATCTGACTTATAGTCGGCTTCGAGCACCCGCAGCATCGACAGCACGCCGCGGATTGCGCCCGTGGGCTCGCCGGCGGACGTGCGCAGGTCGGGCAGGGCGTGAAACGCACGGTAAAGATAGGACGAGCCGTCGACGAGCAGAAGCGTGGGCATGGAGGAGCAATGCTATATGAATGAGAAGGACAAGCTACCCGGAAGCCTGGCGAAGGGACCCAAGGGCTTCGAGTCGGCCCCGGCCCGGCAGGCCGCGACCAGCGCCCGCGAAGCCTGGCGGGTGTTCGGCATTATGTCAGAGTTCGTCGAGGCGACCGAGCGCCTGGCCGCGATCCGGCCGGCCGTGTCGATCTTCGGCAGCGCGCGCGTCACGCCCGATTCGCGCTACTACCAGCTCACCGAGCAGATCGCCCGCCAGCTCTCCGATGCCGGCTTTTCGGTGGTCTCCGGCGGCGGGCCCGGCGTCATGGAGGCGGCCAACAAGGGTGCTTTCGAAGGCAAGAGCCTGTCCATAGGGCTCAACATCCAGCTGCCGCACGAGCAGCAGGCCAACCGCTACCAGGACATCTCGCAGAGCTTCCGCCACTTCTTCGCCCGCAAGTACATGTTCGTCAAGGTCGCCGCCGCCTATGTGGTGATGCCCGGCGGCTTCGGCACCCTCGACGAACTGCTGGAGGCCCTGACCCTGATCCAGACCGGCAAGTCGCCGCGCATTCCGCTGATCCTCGTCGGCACCGAGTTCTGGGCGGGCCTGCTCGACTGGTTCCGCGAGCGGCTGGTGGCGGAGAAAATGATCAATGCCGAAGACATCGATCTGCTCCAGGTCATCGACGAACCGGAGCGCGTGGTGGCGGCGATTTTCGACCATTACGAGATGCGCGGTTTCGGCCCCTTGCCGGAAGAACACGAATTGCTGCTCAACCTTTGATAAACTGGCAGCAATTGCCTAAGGAAATGCCATGCGCCGCCTGATTGTTGTCCTGTTTTCCGCCCTTGCGCTGAACGTTGCCGCGCAGACCCGGCCACCGAAGCTGGAGCCCATCCCCGAGCCGCCTCCGCCGCCGACGAGCCTCGACGAGTCGCTGGAGCCGCAGGTCACCATCACCCGGCGCGGCGAAGACAAGGTCGAGGAATACCGCATGAGCGGCAAGCTCTACATGATCAAGGTCACTCCTTCGCACGGCGTGTCTTACTACATGGTCGACAATACGGGCGGCGGCACCTGGGTGCGCCAACCCGGGGCGCTCGATTCCGACGTGCGCGTGCCGATGTGGGTCATCGGCACGTTCTGAACGACACGCCAAACCATCCGACCATCCCGGCCCGGTGCCGGGATAGTTTTTTAAACGCCGTGACGCCAGCGCCGACTCTCGACATCGCCCGCTATGGCCAGGTGTTCACCCCGGCCGAAATCGTCGGGCGCATGCTGGCCTTGTCACGCAACGTCGGCCGCAATCAGGGCAGGGTGCTCGACCCGGCCTGCGGCGACGGCGCATTTTCGTCGAGGCTGCCCGGTTGCGTGGCGATCGAGATCGATGCCGCCCACTGTCCGCCGGGCGCGCTGAACATCGATTTCTTCGCCTATCCGGAAAGCGAGAAATTCGCCACCATCATCGGCAATCCGCCCTACGTCAAGGCGCGCGACATCCTCTCGGAAACGGCAGTGCGCCTCGGCTCCAGCCTGCTCGACGGCCACGCCAACCTCTACCTGCATTTCATCGAGAAATGCGTTCGTCATTTGCAGCCGGGCGGCGAACTGATCCTCATCACACCGCGCGACTTCCTCAAGGCCACCGGCGCCGGGCGGCTCAATACCTGGCTCTGCGACCAGGGCACCATCACCGATTTCGAGGACCTCGGCGACGCGAAGATCTTCGCCGGCGCCGCACCCAACTGCGCCATCTGGCGCTTCGAGCGGGGCAATGCCAGCCATCGCCTGCACGACGGCCGGCGCATGGCCTTGTCGGGCGGGCAACTGATGTTCACCCGCGGCATCTACAGCCTGCCCCTGGCCAGCGTGTTCGCTGTCAAGGTCGGCGCCGTGTCCGGAGCGGACGAGATTTTCAGCAACGAGGCGCACGCCAATGCGGAATTCGTCTGCTCGAAGACCGCGCAGACCGGGGCCACGCGGCGCACGATCTTTCTTGATCACGAAGGTCCGATCGCCTGGCTGGAACAGTTCAAGGAGCGGCTGCTCGCGCGGCGCGTGACGCGCTTCGACGAGAACAACTGGTGGAAGTGGGGGCGCCGCCATCATGTTTCGGATGCGCCGCGCATCTACGTCAATAACAAGACGCGCAATCCGCGCCCTTTCTTCCTGCACCCCTGCAACAACTACGACGGC
>CAIZKA010000251.1 GCA_903933395.1 uncultured beta proteobacterium
ATGCTGGGCGGTGTTCCGGTGCCGATGTATCAGGATGCGGTGTCGGCGGAAATGGTGTTTGTCCTGACTGATGGCGAGATCCGCTTTGCGATCGTCGAGGATCAGGAGCAGGTCGACAAACTGCTCGAAATCAAGGGTCAGTGCCCCAGCCTGCAACACATCCTTTACGACGACCCGCGCGGCATGCGCCATTACACGCAGACCGATCTGCAGGGCCTCGATGAAGTGATTGCCATGGGGCGCATCCATGACAAGAACCAGCCGGATTTCATTCCCGCTGAAATCGCCAAGGGCAGCACCAAAGATGTCGCGGTGATGCTCTACACCTCGGGTACCACGGGCAAGCCCAAGGGCGTCTGCCAGACGCATGAAACCTTCATCGCCGCGGCGACCAGCGGCGTCGACTTCGATCATCTGACCGAACAGGAAGACATCCTGTCCTACCTGCCCATGGCCTGGGTGGGGGACCACCTGTTTTCCTATGCGCAGGCGATGGTGGCAGGCTTCACCATCAACTGCCCCGAGTCGGGCGACACGGTGATGACCGACCTGCGCGAGATCGGGCCGACCTATTACTTCGCACCGCCGCGCGTGTTCGAGAACCTGCTGACCACGGTGATGATCCGCATGGAGGATGCCAGCGCCATGAAGCGCAGCATGTTCCACTACTTCATGTCGGTGGCCAAGCGCTGCGGATCGGATATTCTCGACGCAAAATCCGGTGTTTCCACGACGGACCGTCTGCTCTATGCGCTGGGCAATTTGGTGATCTATGGCCCGCTGCGCAACGTGCTTGGCATGAGTCGCGTCCGCGTCGCCTACACGGCGGGGGCCGCCATCGGCCCCGACCTGTTCCGCTTCTACCGTTCCATCGGCGTCAATCTCAAGCAGTTGTACGGCGCCACCGAGACCTGCGCGGCGGTCTGCCTGCAGCCGGATCGCGAGATCAAGTTCGACAGCGTCGGCAAGCCGGCGCCCGGGGTCGAGGTGAAGATTTCCGATGGCGGCGAGGTGCTGGTACGCGGAAAACTTCTGCTCAAGGAATACTACAAGCGTCCGGATGCAACGGCCGAGGTGATCGATGCCGAAGGCTGGTTCCATACCGGCGACGCCGGTTTCTTCGACGAAGACGGTCATCTGAAAATCATCGACCGCGCCAAGGACGTCGGCAAGCTTTCCAACGCCGCGATATTCGCGCCGAACTACATCGAGAACAAGCTCAAGTTCTTTCCGCACATCAAGGAAGCAGTCTGTTTCGGCCACGACCGCGACATGGTCTGCGCCTTCATCAACATTGATATCGGCGCGGTCGGCAACTGGGCGGAGCGGCGCGGCCTGCCGTATTCCGGCTACACCGATCTGGCAGGCAAGCCCGAAGTGCTCGAACTGATTCGCGAATGCGTCGAGCAGGTCAATGCCGATCTGTCGCATGACGCGATGGTGGCAGAGACGCAGATCCATCGCTTCATGGTGCTGCACAAGGAGCTTGATCCCGACGACGATGAGCTGACCCGCACCCGGAAAGTGCGCCGCGGCTTTGTTGCCGAAAAGTACAACGTGCTGATCGACGCGCTTTACACCGGCAAGACCTCGCAGTTCATCGAAACCCAGGTCAAGTTCGAGGACGGGCGTACCGGCAAGGTGGCGGCGGATCTGAAGATCTGCGAAGTGAAGACATTCTCCGTAACGAAGAAGGCAGCCTGATGAGCGGAAGAAAATTCGGCGAGGTCATCCTCGACCTCAAGAACATCAGCCTCAGTTTCGGCGGCGTCAAGGCGCTGCAGGACATATCCTTCGATGTGCTCGAACACGAGGTTCGCGCCATCATCGGCCCCAACGGCGCTGGCAAGAGTTCGATGCTCAACGTCATCAACGGCGTGTACCGGCCGCAGCAGGGCGAGATCATCCTGCGCGGCGAGCACTTCGCCAACATGAATTCCTACATGGCGGCGAAGGCCGGTCTGGCGCGCACCTTCCAGAACATCGCCCTGTTCAAGGGCATGAGCGTGCTCGACAACATCATGACCGGCCGCAATCTGAAGATGAAGGCCAACATGCTGCAGCAGGCTTTCTGGTTCGGGCCGGCACAGCGCGAAGAACTCGAGCACCGGCTCAAGGTCGAGGAGATCATCGACTTTCTGGAAATCCAGCACATTCGCAAGACGCCGGTCGGGCGACTGCCCTACGGCCTGCAAAAGCGCGTCGACCTGGCGCGCGCCCTGGCGATGGAGCCGCAGATCCTGCTGCTCGACGAGCCGATGGCCGGCATGAACGTCGAGGAAAAGCAGGACATGTGCCGCTTCATTCTGGATGTAAATGACCAGTTCGGCACCACCGTTGTGCTGATCGAGCACGACATGGGCGTCGTGATGGATATTTCAGACCGCGTCGTGGTGCTTGATTACGGCAAGAAGATCGGCGACGGCACGCCGGACGAAGTTCGTGCCAATCCCGATGTCATCAGCGCCTATCTTGGCGCCAGCCACTGAGGACCCAACCATGGCTTTTTTTCTGGAAACCCTGCTCGGCGGCTTGATGAGCGGAATGCTTTATTCGCTGGTGGCGCTTGGCTTTGTGCTGATCTACAAGGCCTCCGGCGTATTCAACTTCGCTCAGGGCGCGATGGTGCTGTTCGCTGCCCTGTCCATGGCGCGCTTTTCGGAATGGATTCCGCAGTGGCTGGGCATGGACAACCTGTTCATCGCCAACGTGCTGGCTTTCGCGGTGTCGGTGGCGATCATGTTCGTCGTGGCCTGGCTGATCGAGCGACTGGTGCTGCGTCATCTGGTGAATCAGGAAGGCGCGACATTGCTGATGGCCACGCTGGGCATTGCCTACTTTCTCGACGGCGTCGGCCAGACCATTTTCGGCAGCGACATCTACAAGATCGATGTGGGCATGCCGAAAGATCCGGTGATGATGCTGGAGAGCGTTTTCGAAGGCGGCATCCTGATCAACAAGGAGGACTTCATTGCCGCGCTGATTTCCGCGCTTCTGGTTGTCGCGCTGACGATTTTCTTTCAGAAGACGTCGACCGGGCGGGCCTTGCGTGCAGTGGCGGATGACCATCAGGCGGCGCAGTCGATCGGCATTCCGCTGGGCAGGATCTGGGTCATCGTCTGGTGTGTTGCGGGGATCACGGCGCTGGTGGCGGGCATCATCTGGGGCTCGAAGCTGGGCGCCCAGTTTTCTCTATCGACCGTGGCCTTGCGTGCGCTGCCGGTGGTGATTCTCGGCGGCCTGACGTCGGTCCCCGGGGCGATTCTTGGTGGCCTAATCATCGGTGTCGGCGAGAAACTGTCCGAGGTATTTCTGGGACCTTATGTCGGTGGCGGCATAGAGATCTGGTTCGCCTACATGCTGGCGTTGGTATTCCTCCTGTTCAGACCGCAGGGTCTGTTCGGAGAGAAAATCATCGATCGCGTTTGACACGAGGGATTACGGATGTTCTATAGAGAAAACGGTCAGTTCAAGACCTCGTACCAGGCGGATCAGCAGCTGTTTTCAATTCCGCAGGATCGCTGGGCGATCCTTGCCATCATCGCCTTTGCCTTCTTCGGGGTTCCGCTGCTGGTTGATGAATACCTGTTCCGCGCCATCCTGATTCCCTTCCTGATTCTGTCGCTGGCGGCACTGGGGGTGAATATTCTGGTCGGCTACTGTGGACAGATCACTCTCGGCGCCGGTGCTTCAATGGCGGTAGGCGCCTACGCGGCCTACAATTTTCTGATCCGGATCAGTGGCATGCCGGCGCTCGGAGCGATTCTGCTGGGAGGACTGGTCGCCGCGGCTGCCGGAATCGTTTTCGGCGCGCCGAGTTTGCGCGTCCGTGGGTTGTACCTCGCCGTGGCGACGCTGGCCGCCCAATTTTTCTGGGACTGGGCATTCCTGCGCATCAAGTGGTTTACCAACAATGCGTCATCGGGTTCGGTGTCGGTGGCCGATATCAACCTCATGGGTTGGACCATCAGTTCGCCGGTCGACAAGTATTATTTCTGCCTCGGCGTTCTGGTCGTGTTCAGCCTGATGGCGAAAAACCTGGTGCGCGGCAATATGGGTCGACAATGGATGGCGATTCGCGACATGGACGTGGCGGCCACCGTGATCGGCATCCGTCCGATGTACGCCAAGCTCACCGCCTTCGCCGTGAGTTCGTTTTACCTCGGGGTGGCAGGCGCTCTTTGGGGCATGATCAACCTCGGTTCCTGGGAACCGGCGGCGTTTTCCATCGATCGCTCCTTCTCGTTGCTGTTCATGGTCATCATCGGTGGCATGGGCGCGATTTCGGGCAGCTTTTTCGGGGCCGCGTTCATCGTGATTCTGCCCATCTTCCTCAATCAGATGCTGCCCTTGCTGGGGGGCTTGTTGGGACTTGAAGTTTCCATTGCGCTGGTATCTCACGTCGAGATCATGGTTTTTGGCGCACTCATCATCTTCTTCCTGATCGTGGAACCTCACGGCATTGCACGGCTGTGGGCAACCGGCAGGGAGAAAATGCGTTTGTGGCCTTTCCCGCACTAAGACAGGGCTGCGTTGGGCGGGTAATGTCGCCGGACGTGGCATATCGGGTTCAATCGGTTTTTTGCAGGCGTAACACTAAATAATCCTAGGAGGAAAAAACATGAGTCTACGTAAACTGGCTGTCGCCGCTTCGGTGGCAGCAATCGGCCTTTCCGCTGTGCTTGCTTCATCTGCCGCGTACGCGGCCGAGGAGCAGTTCTTTCCGGTGCTGGCGTATCGCACCGGCGCCTATGCCCCCAACGGTACGCCCTGGGCCAATGGTTTCGTGGACTACATGAAGCTGACCAATGCACGTGGTGGTATCAATGGCGTCAAGATGATCTGGGAAGAATGCGAAACCGGTTACGCCACCGACCGTGGTGTCGAGTGCTATGAGCGCCTGAAGGGCAAGCACGGTGGCGCGACAGCGGTGCAGCCTTTGTCCACCGGCATCACCTTCGCCCTGACCGAAAAGGCCCCGGTCGACAAAATCCCCGTCATCACCGCCGGCTATGGCCGCAGTGAATCGCAGGATGGATCGGTCTTCGGCTGGAACTTCCCTCTGGTGGGTACCTACTGGATGGGCGCCGACGTCCTGGTGCAGCACATCGCCAAGAAGGAAGGCGGTTTTGACAAGCTGAAGGGCAAGAAGATCACGCTGGTCTATCACGACAGCCCGTACGGCAAGGAGCCGATCGCCCTCTTGCAGGAACGCGCCAAGATGCATGGC
>CAIZKA010000252.1 GCA_903933395.1 uncultured beta proteobacterium
CCGCCTCGAGCAGAACTACCGCTCCCACGGCAACATCCTCGACGCGGCGAATGCCATCATCAAGAACAACCCGTCGCGGCTGGGCAAGAACCTGTGGACCGAGGCCGGCAGCGGCGAGCCGATCCGCATCTACGAGTCCTATTCCGACGGCGACGAGGCGCGCTGGATCGTCGAGGAGGTCAAGGCCCTGCAGCGCGACGGCCACACCCGCGCCGAGATCGCCCTGCTCTATCGCAGCAATGCGCAGTCGCGCGCGCTGGAGCATGCGCTGTTCAATGCCGGACTGCCCTACCGTGTGTATGGCGGCCTGCGCTTCTTCGAGCGCGCCGAGATCAAGCATGCGCTGGCCTACCTGCGCCTGATCGCCAACAGCAACGACGACACGGCCTTTGCCCGCGTGGTGAATTTCCCCGCGCGCGGCATCGGTGCGCGCAGCCTGGAAAACCTGCAGGACGCGGCGAAGACGGCGGGGAGCGGCCTGCATGCGGCGATCCCGCAGGTGGCCGGCGCCGGCGGCGTCAAGCTCGCCGCCTTCGCCCGGCTGATCGTCACGCTGACGGAGGCGGCACATCTGCCGCTGCCCGAACTGGTCGACCACGTCATCGAACTCTCCGGTCTGCGCGCCCATTACCAGAACGAGAAGGAAGGCCAGGAGAGGCTGGCCAACCTCGATGAACTGATCAACGCCGCGGCGAGCTTCGTCGCCGAGGAAGGGCAGCCGAACCAGGACGGCGAAATCACCGGCGAGTTCGGCAATGACCTGTCCTCGTTTCTGGCCCACGCCTCGCTCGAAGCCGGCGAGCACCAGGCCGGCGAGGGCGACGATGCGCTGCAACTGATGACCGTGCATTCGGCCAAGGGGCTCGAATTCAACGTGGTTTTCATCAGCGGCCTCGAGGACGGCCTGTTCCCGCACGAGAACTCGCTGACCGAGGACAAGGGCCTGGAAGAAGAACGCCGCCTGATGTATGTCGCCGTCACGCGCGCCCGCCAGCGTTTGTATCTCAGCTTCGCCCAGACGCGCATGCTGCACGGCCAGACCCGCTACAACCTGCCCTCACGCTTCCTCGACGAGGTGCCCGGGGAACTCGTGAAATGGCTGACGCCGCGTGCCGGCAAGGGTGGCTTCGCCGTGCAGGAGCCGTCCAGCCGCTCCTACGACGCAACGTCGTCCTTCGGTGGCACGCCCCGCCGCAGCCAGTCCCGGGAGGGCAGCGGTTTTCGCATCGGGCAGAGCGTGATGCATCCGAAGTTCGGCCTTGGCGTCATCGTCAACGCCGAAGGCGGCGGGACCGATGCGCGCGTGCAGGTCAATTTCGGTGCTGCCGGGATGAAATGGCTGGCGCTCGCCATGGCCAAGCTGGAAGCCGCCTGAAACCATCCTGCGCGCAGGACTCAGCGGACCGCTTCAAGCCGGGGGGTGCCCGGCATGCTTTGGTCCGTAGCAGAAGGCCGCTATCATACCCGTCCGGTTGAATGGAGAATCCTGGATGGATCTTGGAATACGCGGACGCAGCGCACTGGTGTGCGCATCAAGCAAGGGACTGGGGCGCGGCTGCGCGCTGGCGCTGGCGCGCGAAGGCGTCGCCGTTACGCTCGTCGCGCGCGGCGTCGAAGCGCTGGAAAGGACCGCCGCTGAAATTCGCGCGGCAACGGGTGTCGCGGTTGTCACCGTCGCCGCCGACATCGTCACGCCCGCCGGCCGCGCCGCGGCGCTAGCCGCCTGCCCCGCGCCCGACATCCTGGTCAACAACGCCGGCGGCCCGCCCCCCGGGGATTTCCGCAACTGGTCGCGCGACGACTGGCTGGCGGCGCTCGATGCCAACATGCTGACGCCGATCGAACTGATCAAGGCCACCGTGGACGGCATGATCGCGCGCAAGTTCGGCCGCATCGTGAACATCACCTCGGGCGCGGTGAAGGCGCCGATCGACGTGCTGGGCCTGTCCAACGGTGCGCGCTCCGGGCTCACCGGCTTCGTCGCCGGCCTGGCGAGGAAGACCGTAGCGCACAACGTCACCATCAACAACCTGCTGCCGGGATTTTTCGACACCGACCGCATCGCCGCGGTGATCGGCGGCCAGGCAAAGGCGCGTGGCGTGCCCTTTGATCAGGTGCTGGCCGAACGCGTGGCGACCATTCCGGCCGGCCGCATCGGCAGTCCGGAGGAGTTCGGCGCCGCCTGCGCCTGGCTGTGCTCGGCACAGGCCGGCTTCATCACCGGGCAGAACTGGCTGCTCGACGGCGGGGCCTACCCCGGCACTTTTTGAGATCGCAGTGTTTTTTCAACGAATTACCTGACTGGAGTAGATGATGCCCGGCTTGCTGCCCGACGTGGACCCCGATGGGCTCCTCGAGTATTCCGTGGTCTATACCGACCGCACGCTGAACCACATGTCCCGGGCTTTCCAGGAAGTCATGCGGGACATATCCGCCACGCTGAAGCGCGCCTACGGTGCCGCGGCCGTGGCCGTGGTGCCGGGCGGCGGCACCTTCGCCATGGAAGCCGTGGCGCGCCAGTTCGCTCCCGGCCGCAAGTGTCTGGTGCTGCGCAACGGCTGGTTCAGTTTCCGCTGGTCGCAAATCCTCGACATGGGCGCGATCGCCTCGGCCGTCACGGTGATCAAAGCCCTACGTCAGGGCGAGGGCGCGCAGGCTCCCTTCGCCCCGGCGCCGATAGCCGAGGTGGTGGCGGCAATCCGGCGCGAACGTCCCGCCGTGGTCTTCGCCCCGCATGTCGAAACCGCGTCCGGCATGATGCTGCCCGACGACTATCTGCGCGCCGTCGGCGCTGCTGCGCGCGAAGTCGATGCCCTCTTCGTGCTCGACTGCATCGCCTCCGGTGCGATCTGGGTAGACATGCGGGCGACCGGGGTCGATGTGCTGATCAGCGCGCCGCAGAAGGGCTGGAGCGGCCCCTCCTGCGCCGGCCTGGTCATGCTCGGCGAACGTGCGTGCGCGCGCATCGCCGGCACCACCAGCAACAGTTTCGCCTGCGACCTGAAGAAGTGGCTGCAGATCATGGAAGCCTACGAGGGCGGCGGCCATGCCTATCACGCCACCCTGCCCACCGACGCCCTGCGCCGGGTGCGCGACGCCATGCGCGAAACGGAGGGCTTCGGCTTCGAACGGGCCCGCACCCAGCAGTTCGAACTCGGCCGTAGCGTTCGCGCCTTGCTCGCCGGTCGCGGCTTTCCCAGCGTGGCCGCGGCGGGTTTCGAGGCACCCGGCGTAGTCGTCAGCTACACCACCGATCCCGACATCCAGTCGGCGAAGAAGTTCATCGACGTGGGACTGCAGGCGGCGGCCGGCGTCCCCCTGCAATGCGACGAACCGGCCGATTTCCGCAGCTTCCGCGTCGGCCTCTTCGGTCTCGACAAATTGGGCAATGTCGAGCGTACGGTGGCGACGCTGGAGGATGCGCTGAATCGGTTGGGTTGAGTGGCGGGCGTAATTCGGCGTATCACCAGCGCCGACTCCCGGCCGCCGGGAAACCTTGGATCGCGTTACACTGATTTTTTCGTCGCAGGGGAGATCGATATGAAATTCTGGCATGCACTTTGTGGCGGCGCGCTCGTCGCCTTGTTCTGTGCCGGCGCTCTTGCGCAGGAAGATCCCGAGGCAGTCTATGCCAAGCTGCACCGGGCCACGCTCGCCGGCAAAACCGACGAGGTGCTGAGCTACGGCACGGCTGCCCAGCAGGCCGAGCTTGCAAAGATGTCAAAGGAGGAAAAGGATGCAGTGATCGGCTTCATGTCGAAAATGCTGCCCGCGACCTACACGATTACCGAAAAGACCATCGCCCCGGATGGCAACAGCGCCGTCCTGCGCGGCACCGGCGTGGTCGATTTCATCGGCAAGGCCGATTCCTATTTGCTGGCCAACTTCAAGAAGGAGGGCGGCGTCTGGAAGGTCGAAAAATCGTCCTGGTCGAGCAACAAGCCGCCGGTCGCGGCGGCCAAGCCTGCGGCGGTTGTCGCTGCGCCGCCCCCCCAAGCGGCTGCCGCGCCAAAAGCCGGCACCCCCGCAACGCTTGCAGCGGCAGCGACGTCAGGTGTGGAAGCGCCTGCCGTCCCCAAGCGGCGCTCACGCGCCAATGAAGATGCCCGCGTGTGCCTCAAGCAGTCGACCGACAAAGCCATCATGGCCTGCGCGGAGAAATATCGCTAGGGCGCGTACCTCGCCGCCGGCGATGCGTCGCTCAGTCGCCGCCGCCGCCGCCTGCGCAACCACCGCCACCATCGCCTCCGCCGTCGCTGTCGCCGAAGCCGTCGGTGCCGCCATCGACTGAACTGTCGGCGAATTCGGCGCCGCAATGCACTGTGCCGGCGCTGCTGCCGTCGTTGCGCAGAGCCCTGCAGTCGGGCGAGTAGACAAAGCCGCCCGCGATGCCCAGCTTGGCGTCGATGGCGAACAGCAGCGGCAGGCGCAGCGGCTTCGCCGGATCGATGTTCTCTTCCTTGCAGGCGTACCACCAGACGCGGCGCAGACCTTCGTTGTTCTGCTTGTCGGCGCCGAGCACGACGGCCGGGGTGTGGTGGAGGAAGCCGCCGAAGGACTGGCGGCAGAAGGCGTCATAGGCCTTGGTATACAGGATGAACTCGTGCCACAGGTCGTCGACCGCCTGCGAGGGCATGGAGACGAATTTCCTGCCGCTTTGCAGGTAGGCCAGGAAGAACTGGCGCAGGCCGCGCGCGATCAGCGCGCAGTCTTTAACTGCAAGTTCCGGCCGGCGCTTGCGCAGTTTGTCGTACAGCCCGCGCGGCAGCGGGTAGCTGCGGACGAAGCGCTCGCGGGCCAGGCGCCGGTAGCGCTGCCAGATGACGATGGCAACGAGGCCGGCGATGGCGGCGAGGATCAGTCCGGGGACCATGCCTCGGAGTCGGCGCTGGCGCTACGCCGGCCTCAGGCGCGCTTCTTCGCCGCGGCCTTGGCGCGGGCCTTCTTCGCCGCCTCCAGTTCGTCGAACAGCGCGCCGAACTCGAGCGTCACCTTGTGGCCGCGATCGAGGTGGATCATCGGTTTCGCCTGCTGGTGCGATTCCTTGATCCTGACGGACGAGGAGAGGAAGGAGGCCAGCACCGGCAGGCCCTCCTCGCGCAACTCGCCGATGATTTGCTGCGGCAGGCTGGCGCGGGCCTGGAACTGGTTGATGATGATGCCTTCGACCTCGAGGCCGGCGTTGTGGTCGGCGCGGATCTCATTGACGTTGTCCATCAGCGTGTAGAGCGCGCGACGGGCGAACTCGTCGCAGTCGAAGGGGATCAGGCAGGCATCGGCGGCGATCAGCGCCGAGCGGGTGTAGAAGTGCAGCGCCGGCGGCGTGTCGATGAAGATTTCATCGTAGCCTTCAAGTGCGTCGAGGGCCTCGCGCAGCTTGTAGATCTTGTAGCGCGATTCGAGCTTGGCCTGCAGTTCCTCCAGCGCCGGGCCGGAAGGCAGGATGGAAAGGTTCTCGAAGGGCGTGGCCGTGATGAATTCCTCGGTCGCCAGCGGGCGCAGCTTGAAGCTCAGCATCTGGTCGAAGAACTGGTTGGCGGTGAGCTCCAGGTCGTTCGCCGCTTCGCCGAGCAGGTACTGTGTCGAGTTGGCCTGCGGATCGAGGTCGATGACCAGGGTGCGCGCGCCGCGCGCGGCGGCGATGGCGGCCAGGTTGCAGGTGATGGTGCTCTTGCCGACACCGCCCTTTTGGTTGAATACGACGCGCTTCATGATCTTCCTTTGGATAAGTTCGACGGGTTTTGCGAAATTTTACCAAGTCCCGGCGGGGGTCGTGGATTTCCGTAATGGTACTGTCAGCCGCATAGGGCTATGATTCCGCGATTCCTCCGTCAGACGGGTATACGCGATGTCCAACGAACAAGAAAACCTCTCCGCCGCCGCCCTCGAATACCACGAGTGGCCCACCCCGGGAAAGATCGCGGTGGTGCCGACCAAGGGCCTCACCAACCAGCGCGATCTTGCGCTGGCCTACTCGCCGGGAGTGGCGGCGGCCTGCAACGCCATCGTCGATGATCCGAACATGGCCAGCCGCCTGACCTCGCGCGCCAACCTGGTCGGCGTGGTGACCAACGGCACGGCCGTGCTGGGTCTCGGCAACATCGGCCCGCTGGCGGCCAAGCCGGTGATGGAGGGCAAGGGCGTGCTGTTCAAAAAGTTCGCCGGCATCGACGTCTTCGACATCGAACTGCAGGAACCCGACGCCGACAAGCTGATCGACATGATCGCCGCCATGGAGCCGACTTTCGGCGGCATCAACCTCGAAGACATCAAGGCGCCGGAATGTTTCTACATCGAGGCCAAGCTGCGCGAGCGCATGAAGATCCCGGTCTTCCACGACGACCAGCACGGCACGGCCATCGTCGTCGGCGCAGCGATCCTCAACGGGCTCACCCTGGTCGGCAAGAAGGTCGGGGAGGTCAAGCTGGTGACCTCGGGTGCCGGCGCGGCGGCGCTGGCCTGCCTCGACCTGCTGGTCAATCTCGGCGTCAAGGTCGAGAACATCTGGGTCACGGACATCGAAGGCGTGGTCTATGTCGGCCGCGAGAAACTGATGGACCCGATCAAGGACCGCTACGCGAAGAATACCGACGCGCGCACCTTGAGCGACATCATCGAGGGCGCCGACGTATTCCTCGGCCTCTCCGCCGGCGGCGTGGTCAAGCCGGCCATGGTGGCAAAGATGGCGAAGAACCCGCTGATCCTGGCGCTGGCCAACCCGACGCCGGAAATCACGCCCGAGGAAGTGAAATCCGTGCGCGACGACGCGATCATCGCCACCGGGCGTTCGGACTACCCGAACCAGGTCAACAACGTGTTGTGCTTCCCCTTCATTTTCCGCGGCGCGCTGGATGCCGGTGCCACGACCATCACCGAACTGATGAAGCTCGCCGCCGTGCGCGCCATCGCCGAACTGGCCCAGGCCGAGGCCTCCGACGTGGTGGCGCAGGCCTATGGCGGCGAGAGCCTGGCCTTCGGCCGCGAGTACCTGATCCCGCGCCCCTTCGATCCGCGTCTGATCGTCAAGATCGCACCGGCCGTGGCCAAGGCGGCCGAGGAATCGGGCGTGGCAACGCGACCGATCAAGGATTTCGACGCCTATCGCGACAAGCTGAACAGCTTCGTCTATCACTCCGGCTTCGTCATGAAACCGGTCTTCGCCGCGGCGAAGAAGGATCCGCGCCGCGTCATCTACTGCGAAGGCGAGGACGAGCGCGTATTGCGCGCGGTGCAGGCGGTGCTCGACGAAGGCCTGGCCAAGCCGGTACTGATCGGTCGCCCCGAGGTCATCGGCATGCGCATCGAGAAAGCCGGCCTGCGCCTGGTGCAGGGACGCGACATCGAAGTGGTTAATCCGGATTCCGATCCGCGCTTCAAGGAACTGTGGCAGGGCTACCACCGGATCATGGGGCGCCAGGGTGTGACCCCGGACAGCGCCAAGCAGGCCCTGCGCTCGGACAACACGCTGATCGGCACCATGCTGCTCAAGCGCGGCTATGTCGATGCCATGCTCTGCGGCGTGGTCGGGCGCCACGCGCAGCACCTCAAGCACGTCAGCGACGTGATCGGCCTCGAGCCCGACGCGCACTGCTTTGCGGCAATGAACATGCTGCTGCTGGCCAAGCACACGCTGTTCCTGTGCGACACCTACGTCAATGAAGACCCGTCGGCCGAACAACTGGCGGAGATCGCGCTAATGGCCGCCAAGGAAGTCCGTCGTTTCGGCCTCGAACCCAAGGTGGCGTTGCTGTCCCACTCGAACTTCGGCAGCGTTCGCTCGGCGTCCGCCATGAAGATGGCGGCGGCACGGGCCATCATCGAAGCGCAGGCGCCGGACCTCGAAGTCGACGGCGAGATGCACGGCGATGCCGCGCTGTCGCAGGCGATCCGGGAGAAGCTGTATCCCGAGTGCCGCCTGACGGGCGAAGCCAACCTGCTGATCATGCCCAACGTCGATGCCGCCAACATTTCCTTCAACCTGATCAAGGCCACCTCGGGCGACGGCATTACGGTCGGTCCGGTCCTGCTTGGCGCGGCGAAGCCGGTGCACATTCTTACCGCTACGGCCACGGTGCGCCGCCTCGTGAATATGACCGCGCTGGCGGTGGTCGATGCCAACCACTTGCGGGAAAAGTCGGCCGGCTGATCGACGCTGTCCCGGCGCCGCATGGGGCGCCGGCGGCTGGCCCTGTCGCCAAATGGTTGAAATTTCCCCTCAGGCAGGGTAGCTTGCGTCCCTTCCCATTCGCCAAACCCGAGGAGACACCATGAGCCACGCCATCCGTTTTCACACCCCCGGCGGTCCCGAAGTCCTGCGCTGGGAAGAAGTCGGCGTCGGCGACACGGCGCCCAACGAGGCGCGGGTGCGGCATCACGCCGTGGGCCTCAATTACATCGACATCTACCACCGCACCGGCGCCTATCCCCTGCCCATGCCGTCGGGCATCGGCCTCGAAGCCGCCGGCGTGGTCGAAGCCGTCGGCAGTGCAGTGACGGATCTCAAGGTCGGCGACCGCGTCGCCTATGCCGGCGGCCCGGTCGGCGCCTATGCCGAAGAGCGCAACATGCCGGCCGACCGCCTGGTCAAGCTGCCCGATGCCATCGACTTCAGGACCGGCGCGGCGATGATGCTGCAGGGCATGACCGCGCAATACCTGCTGCGCCGCACCTGCAAGGTCGAGCCCGGCGACACCATCCTGATCCATGCCGCCGCCGGCGGCGTCGGCCTCATCGTCTGCCAGTGGGCGCGTGCCCTGGGCGCGACGGTGATCGGCACCGTCAGTTCCGACGAGAAGGCGGCCCTGGCAAAGGCCCACGGCTGCGACCACACGATCATCTACACGCGCGAGAACTTCACCGAACGGGTCAAGGCGATAACCGGAGGCAAGGGCGTACGCGTCGTTTATGACTCGATCGGCCAGGACACCTTCATGGGCTCGCTGGAGTGCCTGCGGCCGCTGGGCATGATGGTGCTGTTCGGCGCCGCCTCCGGCCCGGTGCCGGCTTTCGATCTCGGCCTCCTGGCCAAGATGGGTTCGCTGTTCATCACCCGGCCGACGCTGTTTACCTACGTCGCGCAGCGCAGCGACCTGCTGGCCATCTCCGGAGACCTGTTCGATATGGTCACCTCGGGCAAGGTGAAAATCGAGGTCAACCAGACTTACGCACTGAAGGACGCGGCGCAGGCGCAGACCGACCTGGTGGCGCGCAAGACTACGGGTTCGACGGTGCTGTTACCATAGGCCAATGGAATCCTTCCTGATCGCCAATCCCAAGGGAGGCGTGGGCAAGACCACGCTGGCGACCAATCTGGCCGGCTATTTCGCGCGACAGGGCCAGCGCGTCATGCTCGGCGA
>CAIZKA010000253.1 GCA_903933395.1 uncultured beta proteobacterium
CTGCTCGAAGAATGCAGCCGCGGCGAAGCGATGGGCTGCTGACGTTCACTCGCGCGGCAAAGGCGGGCAAAACTGAGATCGAAAGCGCCCACAGAACGCGGAGGAGCTTAAGGCTAACGAAGCAACGGCGGGAATGCAGCGAAACCGGACAGCCAATACCTTCCCCGAATAATTCCTCCTGTGATACAGCCCGCCAGCTGTTGTTCTCAGCTGATCGGACTTTCTTTGAAATAAGTCCAGACGGTTAGTCCATACGGGCTATTGCAAAAAAATCCATATCTCTGTTATGGTTATGCGCATTGTGTAGGCCAAGTGTAAATTAATCGCGCGACGTAACGCTGAGGGAGTGCGTGGAAATGATGAAAAAGCTTTTTTGCATAGTGGCCATCTCTGCTGCAGTGGCAAATTCCGCATGGGCTAATAGTTTCAGTCTTGGCCTGGTGGATCCGGTCGCATCGCAGACTGCTATCTATCCAGGAGAGCCGGGGCAGGCACTGTTGCTGGACAGCTTCAGTTTCTCAATAGCCAATGGTGATTGGGTAACTGTCGACTTTCAGGGGATGCCTTCGCCTGGAACAGGCTACTCCGCGATAGATTTCTCGTTCAACTTTGGAAGCAAAACCTGGGGTAGTTGGAATACACTAGATTTCCAAACAACGTACTTTGCCACCAAAACCTTGACCGGCTTGACTGCCGGCACGGAGTACCTTCTCAACGTGTATGGCTGGGGTGATCCAATGAGTTCCGCGACTGGGGCCTATAAGATAACTTTGACGGCAGATAGCGGCGTGGCTCCGATTCCCGAACCCGAAACCTACGCAATGATGCTTGCAGGTCTTGGATTACTCGGTGTGATGACACGGCGCAGGAAGCAACAGCAAGTCTGAGGACTTACCAATGAGACTGAGAACTATTGCCCTGGCTGGAGCGTTGGCACTGACATTTAGCAATGCTCATGCGGAATTGTTTGACCGGAACGTCAACGAGAACTAGTACGAGATTTAGTGCACCCGTAGCTCTAATTCTAAAAATCAGAGCCCCGCAGACCGAAGGAGTTCCCATGAAAACCAGACAATGTATGTGCGCATTGCTAGCGGTGGTAGCCCTCTCGATGTCAGCAGCGACAAAGGCGGATCCAATTTACTGGAAATTTGAGACGCCCGCCTATTGGAACGACGGGGGAACACTATTCGGCACATTTACAACCGGAGACCCGCTATCCTATTTCTGGGCAGGCGAGTCGCGGTTGAGAACTAATCTCTTGGCTTGGGACGTGACGACTACCGCTGGAACCAAACTCCCCGGGTATGACTATGATCAATCGCCTGGCTCCCATGTTGTTGCAAATTACGTATGGCTAAGCCTTGAAAACGAAACCAATTTCACCCTGGCTCATCAATCTACTACAGGAAATACCGATTTTTATTTGAGCCTGTATTTCAGCAAACCGCTTACCGCTGACAATCTGGACAATTCACTGTATGTGTATAACCGACAAGAGCCGGTTTTTGAATGTGGTAACTGTGCTCCGCACCGCGCGCTTGACTTTGGGCAGCCGAACCCGAAAGTGACGGGTAGCCTGACGCCTTGGGATGCACCCGTCACCGCCCCAGTTCCTGAACCCGAAACCTACGCAATGATGTTGGCTGGATTAGGGTTGCTAGGTGTCATGACACGGCGAAGGAAGCAGAAGTTGTCTGCCTGATACGCGGTAATGCTTCAAACAAGAACGGGGGCTGCGGCTCCCGTTTTACATTCTTGGGTGACCGCTTCGGAGAAATCCGAATGTCGCTTCACAGTCTGAAGCAGGCCTACGCATTCGCTGCCCGCTCGACGCCGCCAGCCGCTGAAACAAACGGAACCGCTCGAGCCAGGACCGCCCCCGTAGCGGCGACCATCACTGCTCGTCGGCGCGGCGCAGCGAGGCGGCTTTCTGTCGGGCGCGGCTGGCGCGCTTGTCCACACGCTGATGTGCACCGCCCTTCTGCAGGAGCGGATCCAGCGCCAGCGGGTTGCGCGGCTTGATCGGGCGCAGCGTCCGTTGTTTGGCGCGCTTCATCGCGGATGGAACTTGACCACGGTGCGACCGTCGGCGACCTGGCGCGGCTCGGGTTTCCATGCGTGGCCATAGACGATCTCGAAGCTCGCCGGCAGGCGGCCGGCGGCATCCTCCGGCCAGGCGGCCAGCAGCCGGCGCCAGTCGCGCCAGCCCTTCGCTCCCAGCAAGGCGTCACGCACGCCCAGGTGGCGCTGGTCGGCGAGGAAGGCGCGCGGGGTCGCATAGGTCAGCGTGATCATCTCCATGTCCATCACCGGATCGCCGAAACCGGCGGCGACCAGCATGTCGCCCAGGTCGTGCATGTCGAGGAAACGCCGCACCGTATCGCCGGCGCCGACTCCTGCAGCGGCCGCGCGCAACTCCTTCAGCGTGTCGGGGCCAAGCGTGGCGAAACTCAGCAGGCCGCCCACTTCCAGCACCCGATGCATTTCCTTCAGCGCCGGCAGCGGATCGTCCAGCCAGTGCAGCATCAAATTGGACCAGGCGAGGCCCAGCGAATTCGCCGCCAGCGGCAGGGCGCGCACGTCGGCATTGAGCAGGCGCGGGCCGCGCCGCGCCATGCGCTGCAGGCGCGGCGTGCGGGACCGCACGGCGCGCAGCATGGGCAGGGCGTAATCGAGGGCAAGAGGCAAGGCCTTGCCGTAGCGCTGTTGCAAATCGCGGATGCCGTCGCCCGTGGCGCAGCCGATATCGGCAACCCGCTGCGGAGCGATTTTCACCAGGTCGAGCCGCGCCCCCATGCGAGCGCCCACTTCGCGGGCGAGGACCGCGGCTGAGTCGTAAGTCCCGGCCGCGTCAGCGAAGTCACGACGCACGACCAGATCAGGCGGCGTTGAGTCCCAGCCGCGCAAATAAAGCTTCGTCGCGGTCGGCTTCGGGATTGCCGGCCGTCAGCAGCTTGTCGCCGTAGAAGATCGAATTGGCGCCGGCGAGGAAGCACAGCGCCTGCAATTCGTCGCTCATTTCCTGGCGGCCGGCCGACAGCCTGACCATGGAACCGGGCATGGTGATGCGCGCCACGGCGATGGTGCGGACGAACTCGAAGGGGTCGAGCGGCGGCGCGTTTTCCAGCGGCGTGCCGGGCATCGGCACCAGTTCGTTGATCGGCACCGATTCGGGCGGCGGGTTCATGTTGGCCAGTTCGACCAGCAGCGAGGCACGCTGGCGGCGCGTCTCGCCCATGCCGACGATGCCGCCGCAGCAGACCTTGATCCCCGCCTCGCGCACCTTGTCGATGGTGTCGAAGCGCTCGCTCTGGGCATGCGTCTTGATCACCTGGCCGTAGAACTCCGGCGCCGTATCCAGGTTGTGGTTGTAGTAGTCGAGCCCGGCTGCCTTGAGCCGCTCGGCCTGGCCGTCCTTGAGCATGCCCAGCGTGACGCAGGTCTCGAGACCCAGCGACTTGACCGCACCGATCATGTCGGCGACGCGGTCGAGGTCCTTGTCCTTCGGTCCGCGCCAGGCGGCACCCATGCAAAAACGCGTGGCGCCTTTGTCCTTGGCCGCCCGGGCCGCGGCGACGACTTCCTCGGTTTCCAGCAGGGCTTCCTTCTCGATCTCGCCGTGGTGGGCCGACTGCGAGCAGTAGCCGCAGTCTTCCGAACAGCCGCCGGTCTTGATCGAGAGCAGGGTCGAACGCTGCACGGCATTGGCATCGTGATTCTGCCGATGCACCTCCTGCGCGCGAAACAGCAGATCGTTGAAGGGCAGTTCGAACAGGGCAACCAGGGCATCGACGGTCCAGCGCGGAGCGGGAACGAAGGCGGCGGAGGCGGTTTGGGCAGTGCGGGTGGCGGTCATCGCAGGGGACTCGCTAGAATGCGGGGAAGGCGCGAATCTTGGTGGAAGGAGCCGGGCTTGTCAATTGTGGACACTGTGGCAGCGAAGCTGAAGAAGACCGTGCACAGCGCCGCAAACGCCCTGTTGCCGCAGGACTGTTTCCTCTGCGCCGCGCCCGCAGGCGACTGTCTGCTGTGCCCCTCATGCGTTGCCAGCCTGCCGCACCTGACGCCCGAGCGCTGCCCGGTCTGCGCCCTGCCGGCACCGGGCGCCAACCTCTGCGGCGCCTGCCTGAAACAAACGCCGCATTTCGATGCCACGCAAGCCGTGTTCCGCTACGAGTTCCCGCTGGACCGCCTGATCCAGTCGCTCAAGTACGCCCACCGTCTCGCCGGCGCCGACTTTCTCGGCCGGGCACTGGCACAAAGCCCCGTCCCCTTCCGCCCCGACCTGATCCTGCCGGTGCCGCTGGCGCCGGCACGACTGGCCGAACGCGGCTTCAACCAGGCCCTCGAACTCGCCCGCCCGCTGGCGCGACTGCTGGATGTGCCGCTCGAGATCAACGGCGTCCATCGCCGCCGCGACACCGCACCGCAAGCCAGCCTGCCCTGGAAGGAACGCAAGCAGAACATCCGCCATGCCTTCGAATGCGAGCTCGACCTGACAGGCAAGACAGTACTGGTGGTCGACGACGTCATGACCACCGGCGCCACACTCGACGAACTGGCGCGCACGCTGAAGGCGCACGGCGCGCCGCGGGTGGAAAACTTCGTGCTGGCGCGGGCCCTGAAGGATTGAGGCGACGGCCGCGCGTTACCGGTCACCGGACGCGGCATTTTGCATGTTGGCAATCGCATGGGCCATAAGAAGATCCAGTTTTTCGCCATTCTGCGAGTAGCTGGCCGCGCCGATGCCGATATCCGGTCTGACAATTTCCCCGCCAATCACCAGCGGATTGGCGGCCACCGCCGCACGAATTTTTCCGGCGGCAGCGAGCGCACCGGCAGCCGGGGTTTCCGGCAGCAGCGCGACGAGTTCGCCGCCGACCTGGCGTGCCAGCACATCGCTATGGCGAAGCTGTTCCTTGATGACCTTGCTCACCGCCACCAGCAAGGCATCGCCCGCCTTGGGGCCCAGATCAACGTCAATTTCCCTCAGGTTCCTGCATTCGATTACCAGCAGGCTGAACGGCTGCTCGTGACGCACCGCCTGGCCGAACAAGCGGTCGGCGATGACCGCGAAGCCGCGCATGTTGACGACCGCCGTCAGGTCCTCGATCGCCGCGGGCAGGTCCTTCTTGTTCATGCCAAAGCGGATATCCGAAGCGAACATGGTGGTGATATAGGCCACCAGCACGAAGGGCGCGAATACCGCAAGGATGCCCGCCAAATACTTGAGCGAGACGATTTCCGTCGCTATTGAATAGTCGCCGAGAAAGGCGATGCAGGCGGCGATCAGCACCAACTCCAGTAGCGTCGTGATCTTGCCCAGGGCCAGCGCGCTGGTGATGATCACCAGCAGGTAGGTGTTCAGCAGCGGACTTTCCAGGCGACCGGTGTGCAGCAGCGAAAACGTGATGAAGCCGGTCATGATCCAGGTCTGAACTGCGAGCTTCCAGCGCGACTCGGCAAGGAAAAACGTGGAGTAGCGAAAGCCCATGATGGATGCCACATAGAGCGTCATGGCGAGGATGATGACCGGCTTGTCTTCCTCCGCCGTGCCGCCGAAGACGTGATAGAGCAGTATCAGAATCAGCAGCAGCCACTCGATTTCGCCTACCGAGCGGGTAATGCTGCGCAGTTCCTCCTGTTCGAAGGAGGTATTGGGTGCCGGTGCCTTGTCCATGGTGCGCACTTCTTTCTCCTTTCTCAATTGCATTCGTACCTCTGCATGAAGTTCATTATGCGCCCAACCCTGTTTATCTGGCCTCGGTGCGCGCAAGTCACAACGCCTGCCGGCCGGCGCTATGGCTGGCGGTTCGTCTTGCTAGCGTGGTTGGCGAACCCGTCGAAGAGCGGAAGCCGGATACTGCGAGTCGACCGCCAACCCGGTCAGAACCTTCTCCAGAGCAACCCGGCTGACCGGGGACCGGCGCCAGCGGCTCGCCGCAACGGTTGATCAGGTCGACCAGCAAGTGGTGCTTCCGGAAGACTCCCGCCAGACCCATCTCGAAATGGCTGTCCCAAGGAAAAGATTCCACGATGGTATCCGATCGATTTCAGTCAAATCATCATGGCAGTCAGCCCGATGCGGTCCCAGACGGGCGGCAGGCCGGTTCGCGGCATGATTCCTTTGCAACACCCTTGCCGGCGTCACCTTGCACCAGGATACTCAGGGGCGCGCTGACAGGCGTCAACGGTACCGAATGCCCTCCGGTGTAAGCTGGTCCCTGGACTTAATCCGGCGCTACTCAAATGACCGCCACTACCGATGCCACCGTCCTGATCGTCGATGACTCGCCGGAGAATCTGCATGTACTGGGCGAGCTGCTGCGGCCGCACTATCGCGTGCCGGCATCGATCTCCGGGGAAGGCGCCTTGCGCCTTGCCGGCAGTCAGCCGAAGCCTGATCTGATCCTGTTCGACGTGATGATGCCGGGCATGGACGGTTACGCCGTGCCGGCGCAGTTGCAGGCTGACCCGGTCACCCGCGGCAGAACTGCGCGCCGCGCTCGGCGAACCCGGCGAGCGACTCGGGCGCGAGATACGCAGGTTTGCCTTCGAGGCGGCGCGGGACACCTTGCAAACCCTGCGAAGCTTGCGCTAGCGGATTCAGGTTGCTTGGAACTGCATTCGGGTACGATCATGCTGATGACCCAGTCTTTGCAATCCGCCGTTCATGAAGTGCAGCTCCGCTCGCGTGCGGCCTGAGTCCTGGCACCGGCGCGGCGCGGCATGTGTGCTGCTGATGCTGGCGGTCGCCCTCGTCGGAGCCTTCGACTTCGATCGCCTCGAGCGGCAACTCATTGCCCGCTTTGGTCCGGCGCACGTGCCGCTGTTGCGTGACTGGCAACGCGCACTGGCGGAAGTCCGGCCGATGTCCGAAACGGACAAGCTGAAGAAGGTCAACGAGTTCATTAATCGCCGCATCGCCTTCGACGACGACCTGGAAATATGGAACCTGAGCGACTACTGGGCCACGCCGCTGGAGACCATCGGCCAGGGACGCGCCGACTGCGAAGACTATGCCATCATCAAGTATTACTCGCTGAAGGACGCCGGCGTGCCGCTGGCCAAGTTGCGCCTGATGTACGTCAAGGCCCGGCTGGAAGGCCCGGCCGGGCCCCATCTGCAGGCGCACATGGTGCTGGCTTACTACCCGGCACCGAACGCCGAGCCGCTGGTGCTGGACAACCTGGTCACGGAAATCAGGCCGGCCTCGCAACGCCGCGACCTGTTCCCGGTGTTCAGCTTCAACAGCGAAGCGATCTGGGGTGGCGCCGCCGGCAGTTCGCCCAAGGGCCCCGGCGGTACCAGCCAGCTTTCGCGCTGGGAGGATTTGCTGCAAAGGGCCCGCAGGGAAGGTTTCGATTGACCGTGCACCACACAAGTACGCAAGGAAGGAAATGCCATGTCGATGTATCGCCAACTCTGGCTCGCCATCATCGTCAGCATGCTGCTGGCGCTGACGGGCAGCCTGTTCGCCTCGCTGCTGTCGGCCCGCGCCTATCTCGAACAGCAGCTGAGCATGAAAAATGCCGACAATGCTGCGGCGCTGGCGCTGTCCCTGAGCCAGCAGACGCCGGATGCGGTGACGGTGGAACTGGTCGTCGCCGCGCTGTTCGACAGCGGGCATTACGAATCCATCCGCGTCAGCGACCCCAATGGCAAACTGATCGTCGAACGCGTGGCCGCGCCGGGGAATCCGGGCGCGCCTGACTGGTTCGTGCAGCGCCTGTCGATCGATTCCGAGCCCGGTCAGGCGCAGATCACCAGCGGCTGGTCGCAATTCGGCAGCGTGACCCTGGTCAGTCACAGCCGCTTTGCCTATGAGGCATTGTGGACCAGCACCCGGGAAATGATCGGCGCCCTGACTTTGGCCAGCTTCATCGGCGGCTATCTGGGCAGCCTGATCCTGAGACGGCTGCGACGCCCCCTGCAGGCAGTGATCGACCAGGCAACCGCGATCACCAACCGGCGTTTTGTCACCATCGCCGAACCCGATGTACCGGAACTGCGCCAGTTGGCCAGCGCCATGAATGCGACCGTGATCCGGCTCAAGACCATGTTCGAGGAAGAAGCCGCGCGGCTGGAAACCGTGCGCCGCGAGGCCAACCTCGACCCCTTGACGGGGCTGGCCAACCGCGATTCCTTCATCGCCCAGATGCGCTCTTCGCTGGAGGGCGAAAACTCCACCGGCGGCACCCTGTTCCTGATCCGCATTGCGGATCTGGCGGGCATCAACAAGCGACTGGGACGCGAGGCGACCGATGAGCTGTTGCAGCGACTGGCGGCAAGAGTCGGCGCCGGCGCCACGGCAAATGAAGAGATCCTCGCCGCGCGCATGAACGGGGCCGACTTCGCGCTGCTGCTGCCCGGCGAGAAGGCCGGTCGCGACGTCGCGGAAAGGCTTTTGCAGGACCTGGCCGACACCCTGGAGGCCTACGTCGAGGGCGGCCCGTCGGCCTATATCGGCATGGGTACGTTCCGGCGCGGTACGGGCCTGCGCGAGGTGCTGTCGCAAGTCGATGCGGTGCTGATCGCCGCCGAGGTCGAGGGTATCAACGCGGTGCGCGAAGCCGTGATCGATATGACTGACGACATTCCGCGCAGCGCCGCGGAATGGTCGCAGGCCATACGCCTGGCACTCGACCGGCAGTGGGTGCGCCTGGTCTCTTTCCCCGTGATCGACATGCAAAGCCGGTTGCTGCACGACGAATGTCCGCTGCGGCTCAAGTTCGATGCGGACGACGAATGGCTGCCGGCGGGACGTTTTCTGCCCGTGGCCGAACGTCTTGGATTTTCCGCCGAGCTGGATCTGGCGGCGCTGGCACTCGGGCTGGCGGAACTGGAACGTCAGCAGGGCTTGCCGGGCCTGGCGATCAACCTGTCGGGGAGTTCCCTTGCGCAGGCGGATTTCCAACCGGAGCTCATCACCCTTCTGGGTCGGCACCGCAAGGCGGCAAGCCGCCTCTGGGTCGAGGTTGCCGAAACCGGCGCGTTGAAACACGTTGACGAGTTCCGCGCGCTGTGCAAACTGCTGGACGGTTTTCAGTGCCGGGTCGGTGTCGAACACTTCGGCCGCCAGTTCAGCCAGATTGCCCGCCTGCATGACCTCGGGCTGAGCTACATCAAGGTCGACGCGAGCTTTACCCGGCGCCTGGATACGAACCCCGGAAATCAGGCCTTCCTCAAGGGCCTCAGTTCGATTGCGCACGGCATCGGACTGCTGGTGATCGCCGAAGGCGTGGCGAGCGAAGCCGAATTTGCCGCGCTGAGTGCAGTCGGATTCGATGGCGCGACCGGGCCGGGGGTGAAGGTCGCGGCGACCTGAGGTGTGGGAGACCGAAAAGCGACTGTACAATCGGACTCCTCGATACCGGATGGATAAACATGGCGCTGCGCGACCCCGTCGACAAGAACATGCTGCGCATGGAGGCGCGGCGTTTCGCCGCGCGTTGCGAGGCGCAGGTTTCGTCCATCGAGCGCGCCGACAGCTTGCGCGAGGTGTCCCGCCTGATGACCACGATCATGCTGCCCTACTCGCTTACCGCGGATGACGTGGCAAGGGATTCACTACGGCTGGTGCAGACCCGCGCCGAAGACCGGGCGCGCGAATTGATCCAGGAACAACTGCAGAATCTTGCCCGCGCGGATGAAAACCAGCGCGAGAAACACAAGCGGGCAATGCTTGATGCATGGGCCAATCTCACCGGCCCGCTGGGGCATCTGCGCAGCTGGGCGCAAAGCAAACTGCTGGCGGCGGAACAGCAGAACGGCTAGCGGCTGTTCACCGGAACGGGATGGATTGTCCTCAGCGTAAACGCTGATCTATGTGCTGGGCCAGGTCAGCCGGCAAGCCAGGCAGGGCGCGTGCCTTCTGATACGCCTCGCGCGCCTCCGCGCTTCGCCCGGCGCTATCGAGCGCAATTCCGAGACCTGCCCACCAGCGGCCCTCGACCGGTGCCAGGCGAACTGCCGCCTGGTAACGCTCCACCGCTTCCGCAGCGCGGCCGGCCCGGTTGAGCAAGGCACCGGCAAACCCCTGGTACTCTGCACTGTTCTCCCCGGCCGCGGCATTTTTCTGCAGCAGCTCGAGCGCTGCCGCGGCCTGGTTGCGCTCGACTTTCAGGCGCGCCAGAGCAAGGATCGAGGCAAGACGCACCGGAGCCAGTTCCGTTCCCTTGCGCAGGAGTTCTTCCGCTTCGTCGTAGTGCTTCGCTTCGATCAGCAGTGCCGCCAGCGTCTGCCGTGCCGCAGGATGTTCGGGGTAATCCTCCAGCGCCGCCCGGTAGCCGGCGGCGGCCTGCTCCAGATTGCCCTGGCGATGCGCCAGCACGGCCCGGCGATACTCGGCCTCGGCACGTTCGGTCGCGGACGGCAGTCGCACCTGTTTGTCGATGCGCCCTTCGGCCGCAGCCGGAGGCACTCTGGGCGCGGCCACCGCCGCGGGCGGGGGCGATGAGGCAACGGCGGCCACATTACGCTCCGGCGTCTTCACCACGACCGTCGGTTTGCGCACCGTTTCGACTGCCGGCGCAGGCATCACCGACAACTCTTCGGCCATGCGCAAGGACGACGGCACGACAGGCGTCGCCGCCGGGACCGGCGGCGCACTCACAGGCTCGACTGCAGGAGGTGCCGGAGTCGGCACCGGCGCGGGGGTCGCGGCCGGCGCCACGACCGCTGCCGCGACCGGCGGTGGTGCAGGTACAGCGGCGGGTACGGCAGGCGGCGAAGGCTGTCCGGTTTGCGTTTTGTACAAAGCCACCGCCCCCAGAATCGTGACGAAGGCCAGGGCGACGAAGAACAGCGGCGACGATAGCCGGCTCGGCTCCTTGCGCGCGGCCAGGGGCGTCACCGCCGCCGGCAAGGCCGCCCGCTCACCGGCGTCGACGTGGCGTGCGTCCAGATCGCGCAGCATCTTGTTGACCAGGCTCATGTCACCACCTTCGCCACCAGCTTGGCGCCGAAAGGCCTTCGGTATCACCGGCGGCCAGCGCGACATGGGTGCGATTGATCCGGGGCTTGCCCTCGCCGTAGGCCAGCAGCATGGCCTTGTGCGCCAGGATATTCACCAGACGCGGCGTACCGCTCGACCAGCGAAACAACAGGCGGGCAGCCGCCGACGGAAATACGTCGCCATCGCGATGGCCCGCCACCCGCAGGCGATGGGCCAGGTAATGCGCGGCCTCCTGCTGCTTGAGGCCCGGCATCCGGTAATGAAACACGATGCGCTGGCGCAACTGGCGCACGGCGGGATTGGCCAGCTTCTGGTCGAGTTCGGGCTGGCCGAACATCACGACTTGCAGCAGCTTGCTCTTTTCGGTTTCCAGGTTGGACAGCAGCCGCAATGCCTCCAGACTTTCCAGCGACATCGATTGCGCCTCGTCGATGCAGATGATCACCTTCTTGCCCTGCGCCGCCATGTCCAGCAGATGCTGGTTGAACTGCTTCAGGAGATGGAAATGGTAGTCGAGGCCTTCAAGCTTCAGACCCAGTTCCTCGGCAATCGCGATGAGCAGCATGCGCGGCTCCAGCATCGGATTGGGCAGGTAGGCGACCACCTGGTTCTCGTTCAGGGTCGCCAGAAAGCGGCGGCACAGCAGTGTCTTGCCGGTACCGACTTCGCCCGTAATCTTGATGAAGCCTTCGCCGCTGTTGAGGCCGATCAACAGCGTGTTGAGCGCTTCCTGGTGGGCATCGGCCGAATAGATGAAACTGGTGTCGGGCGTGATGCCGAACGGAAATTCACGAAGGCCGAAATGATTGAGATACATCGTGCCCCCCCGCGGAACTACTGCGCGGGCCGAGCGGACGGGTAAGCCTGCATGCGCTCCTGGACTTCCTTGATGTCCTGCGCCCACGCCTGGTCATTGTCGATTACGGTGGGTTTGATGAGTATCACCAGTTCGCGCTTGCTCAATCCGGCAGAACGGCTGCCCAGTACGTTGGCGAAAAAGCCCGAGGTGCCGGGCAACTGCGCGCGGCCGGTGGATTGCTCCTGGCGCATCAGCCCGCCGATGGCGACAATGCTGCCGTCCTGGACGCGGACGATGCTGTCGGTTTCACTGATGTTGCTGGACGCCAGCGGCAGGATGTAGGTGCCCAGATCTCCAAGGTTGATGATCTTCTCCTTTTCCGTCACGGTACTGATCGCCGGGTGCACATGCAGGATGATGTTGCCGTCCTCGTCGATCTGCGGCGTGACATCCAGTGAAATACCTGAAAAATAGGGCTGCAGGGTCAAGTTCGGCGACGAGACCGAGCCGGTGGTCGTAGTCGTGGTCGACGACGAGACATTGGTCACGAACAACTCGTCGGTACCCACCTTGAGTACCGCCTTCTGATTATTGAGCGTGGCGATGCGCGGCGAAGACAGCACCGAGACGCTGCCCTGGCTTTCAAGAAAGTTCAACAGCGCAGCGAAATTCGCGGTCTGAAAAGC
>CAIZKA010000254.1 GCA_903933395.1 uncultured beta proteobacterium
ATCCGATCCTGAAGTTCATGATCACCTCGCTGTCCTTCTACGGCATGTCGACCTTCGAAGGCCCGATGATGTCGATCAAGACGGTCAACGCCCTGTCGCACTACACCGACTGGACCGTCGGCCACGTGCATTCCGGCGCGCTGGGCTGGGTGGCGATGATTTCCATCGGATCGATCTACTACCTGCTGCCGCGCCTGTTTGGCAAGCCCGAAATGCATTCGAAGAAACTGATCGAGGCGCACTTCTGGATCGCCACCATCGGCGTCGTGCTCTACATCGCCTCGATGTGGATTGCCGGCGTGATGCAGGGTCTGATGTGGCGTGCCACGAATGTGGACGGCACGCTGACCTACTCCTTCGTCGAGTCGGTAAAGGCGACCTACCCGTTCTGGACCATCCGCCTGCTGGGTGGCCTGCTGTTCCTCTCCGGCATGGTCATCATGGCATACAACATGTTCCTGACCATGGCAGGCGGCAAGGCTGTCAATGCGCCGGTACTCGCACCCGCAGCGGCGCATTAACCGCCGATCGCACAGAATAAGGAGCCATACATCATGTTGACGCATGACCAAATCGAACGGAACGTGGGACTGATGATCGTCCTCACCATCCTCACCATCAGTGTGGGTGGTTTGCTCGAGATCGTCCCGCTGTTCTTCCAGAAGTCCACCACCACGCCGGCCAATGAACTGGTCAAGCCCTATAGTCCATTGCGCCTGTCGGGACGCGACATCTACATTCGCGAAGGCTGCTACAACTGCCACTCGCAGATGATCCGTCCCTTCCGCGCCGAGACTGAACGCTACGGCCACTACTCGGTCGCCGGTGAGTTCGTCTATGACCATCCCTTCCAGTGGGGCTCCAAGCGCACCGGTCCGGATCTGGCCCGGGTTGGCGGCCGCTATTCGGACCAGTGGCATCGCACTCACCTGCTGAACCCGCGTGACGTGGTCCCGGAGTCGAACATGCCCGCCTATTACTGGCTTGATCGTCCGCTCAAGGATGACGTGATCGATGCCAAGATGCGGGCGCTGCGCGCGGTCGGCGTGCCCTATACCGATGCCGAAATCGCCGGCGCGAAAAAGGCCATCGAGGGCGCAACCGAGCTCGATGCATTGATCGCTTACCTGCAAGGCATGGGCACCGCGCTCAAGCAGACAAGGTAAGAACGTGGACATCAACGATCTGCGCTCCCTCTTCACGGTGCTGGCGTTAATCGCATTCATTGGCATCGTGTGGTGGGCATATTCGGACCGGCGCAAGGCGACCTACGAGGAAGCGGCGATGCTGCCGCTCGACGATGACAGTCCCTTTGTGCCGTCCGCGCCGCAGCTTACGAAGAATCAGGAAAGGAAATCATCATGAGTGATTTTGTCAGCGGCTTCTGGAATTATTATGTAATAAGCATTGTGCTGCTCAGCGTCATTGGTTGCGGCGTGCTGCTCAAAATGCAGGATTCCGCAACGCATGTGGAAGGCGAGACCACCGGCCACATCTGGGACGAGGATCTGCAGGAGTTCAGCAATCCGTTGCCGAGCTGGTGGCGCTGGCTGTATTACATCACCATCGTATTTTCATTGTTCTACCTGGCGATGTATCCGGGCCTCGGCACCTATCAGGGCCAGTTCGGCTGGTCGTCCGCCGGGCAGTACGACGGCGAGATGAAGAAGGCCGACGAGCAGTACGGGCCGATCTACAAGAAGTTCCAGAGCCAGGACATCATGACCGTTGCGGCCAACAGCGAAGCGAAGGAAATGGGCCAGCGCCTCTTCCTGACCTATTGCTCGCAGTGCCACGGTTCCGATGCCAAGGGCGCCCGCGGCTTCCCCAATCTGACCGACAACGACTGGCTGTTTGGCGGCACGCCGGAGCAGATCAAGGAATCCATCACCAAGGGTCGCGACGCGATGATGCCGGCCAAGGGTGTCAAGCCGGACCTGAACGGTGACCAGATCAAGGACCTCGCCAGTTACGTGCGATCCCTCTCGGGTCTGGCGACTGATTCGATCCGCGCCCAGCGTGGCAAGGAACTGTTTGTGGCGGCATGTAGCGCCTGTCATGGTCCGGACGGCAAGGGCACGGTCGGCGTGGCCCCGAACCTGTCCGACAAGGTCTGGCTCTACAGCAGTTCGGAGGATGCCATCGTCGAGACGATCACCAAGGGTCGCGTCAATCGCATGCCGGCTTTCGGTGAATTCCTCGGCGATGCCAAGGTGCACCTGCTGACGGCCTATGTCTATGGACTTGGTGGCGGCGCAAAGGTCGCTGCGGCGGCTGCCCCGACTGAAGCGGCGCCCGCGGAAAAGAAGTAAACTGCACAAACTTCCCCGGCATCCGTGCCGGGGACTTTTCGCGCAGGTCTATCAGAATATCGTAATACGATGATCATGACTTCAGGCACTCCTGTCCAGTCGCAGGAGATCAAGCCCCACTTTGTTGAGGAAAGTCTCTACGAAGTTCATCAGAAGGTGCACCCGCGTGCCGTAAGCGGCATATTTGCTACGTGGCGCTGGGCTCTGGTCTGGTTCACCCAACTGATTTATTACGGTGCCTGCTGGCTGCCGTGGAACGGGCGCCAGGCCGTGCTATTCGATCTGGTGGAACGCAAGTTCTACATCTTCGGCCTGGTCTTCTGGCCGCAGGATGTGATCTTTCTCGCCATCCTGCTGATCATTTCGGCGTATTCCCTGTTCCTGTTTACTGCCGTCGGCGGGCGGCTGTGGTGCGGCTATGCCTGTCCACAAACGGTTTACACGGAAATATTCACCTGGATAGAGCAGAAAATCGAAGGCGAGCGCAACGCGCGCATAAAACTCGATGCGGCGCCCATGGGCGCCCGCAAACTATGGTTGCGCACCGCCAAGTATGGATCCTGGGGGCTGCTGGCATTCTGGACGGGCTTCACTTTTGTCGGTTACTTCACGCCGATCAAGACGGTATGGGATTCCCTCTGGAGTTTCTCGCTGGGGCCCTGGGAAACCTTCTGGATGCTGTTTTATGGTTCCTTCACCTACCTGTTCGCCGGGCACATGCGCGAGCAGGTATGCAAGCACATGTGTCCGTATGCGCGATTTCAGGGCGTGATGTTCGATCCGGATACCTTGACCATTACCTACGATACCGAGCGCGGTGATCCGCGCGGCGCGCGCAAGAAAGGAGTCGATCCGAAGGCGATCGAGAAGGGCGATTGCGTCGACTGCGGCATCTGTGTTCAGGTTTGCCCGACGGGTATCGACATCCGCGATGGACTGCAATACGAATGCATCGGTTGTGCGGCTTGCATCGACGCCTGCGACCAGGTCATGGTGAAGATGGATTATCCGAAGGGACTGATCCGCTATTCGACAGAACATGCGATCGAGGCGCACTGGGGGTGGAAGGAAATCATCGGGCATGTCGTTCGGCCGCGGGTGATCATCTATTCGGCGATCCTGGGCGCGATTTT
Source organism: uncultured beta proteobacterium (assembly GCA_903933395.1). Lineage (GTDB taxonomy): Bacteria > Pseudomonadota > Gammaproteobacteria > Burkholderiales > Rhodocyclaceae > Sulfuritalea. The sequence goes on from CAIZKA010000254.1 coordinate 3,446, forward strand.
CGTCGCCTTTGTCTGGGGAATCGCCACCAAACCCACGCTGCGTGTCGACGTGATTCGCGACCGGGCCACCCTGGCGCGTGAAGTCGAGGGCGGCCTGATCGAGAACGTGTATCGGCTCCACGTCATCAACGTTTCCGAAACCCCGCATCGCTACGCGGTCAGCGTCACCGGCTTGCCGGGGATGGACATGATCGGCGATCGCATCCTCGAAGTTCCCGCCGCAGGGTCGCGAAGTTTCAGCGTGCAGGTACGGGTGCCGCCGGAGGCGGGCAAGAAGGGCTCCAATCAGATCTTTTTCGACGTCAAATCCCTCGTCGACGAAAAGGTGGCCGTGCATGAAAAGGCCAGCTTCCTGCAACCATGAAGGAGCAAGACATGACCGCTGCTGCTGCCCGCCCCTGGTACCGCGAACCCTGGCCATGGATCCTGGCTGCAGGGCCGTTCATTGTGGTGGTCGCGGCTCTTTACACGGCGTGGCTGGCGGTGGTCAGCAACGACGGCCTGGTGACCGACGATTACTACCGGAAGGGCCTTTCTGCCAATCAGACCATTGCGCGCAGCGAGCAGGCGATGAAAATGGGCCTGGTTGCCGGTATCCGTGTCAGTTCGGATGTCCTGTCGGTACGTCTGCAGGCAGTCGACAAATCCTTCGTCATGCCGCCGACACTGGTGGTGACCATTACCCATCCGACCCGCGCCGGCCTCGACCAGTCGCGTGTGTTGGTTCGCAGCGGCGATTCGTATGCGGGTGAATTCCGCCTGCCCGCCGCCGGGCATTGGCTGGTACTGCTGGAGGACGAGCGCAAGACCTGGCGTTTGATGGGGAACGTGATTCTTCCCGCCAATGGAGAAACTTTGATTGGCGGCCCGACGAAGCCTGGAACGGCGCCTGTGCCAGCTGATATCCGCAACTGAATCGATCAACCACGGGGAGGCAGCCTCATGGACGCCTGGAAACAATTGCTCGGTAGCGACCCCGGTCTGATAAGTCTGGCGACCATCGTTCCGGTCATCGTGATCGGCTTCGGCATGGCCAGGTTTTACAAAAAAATGGTGGAAGAATACGCGCGCAACGCGAAGTAGGCCTTTCCGTGCAGAATGCAAAGGAGATATAGATGCGGAGATTGATGTGGATCTTGTGGCCTTCGTTTCTCGTTGCCGGAGTTGCGGAAGGTGTTTTCTTCACCGTCATTGACCCGCAGGAGCTGTATCTCTTCGGGGAGGCGGTGCATTTGTCGAAGATAGCGACTTATTCGATAGGCTTTTTCGGTTTCTGGGCCGTTTGTGCCTCGTCCAGTTTCATGACGTGCTTTCTGCAGCGCAGCGCGGCCGAGGTCAACCAGGGTGTGGGCGCCCATCCTCACGCCGGCGACGGTTCGGCGAAATAGACGGCCGCATCCGGGCGTATCAATTTCCTGACTTGGGTTCCCGGGTTCGCACCGGGCCGACGCCGATCGGCGGCGGGGCAAGATTGACGATGCGGCTGAACAGGTCGCGACATTCGTGGTCGGCTTCAGCGTCGAAGCGCGGGTCGCCGTTTTCACTGAAGGCGGCGCCGATCTCGACCCAGTCTTCGGCGGTGAGGTGTTTCCGGGCCAAGGGGATCAGGATGCTTTCCTCGAAGGCCATGTGCCTCAGGATTTCATCGGCAAACTTTTCGACCGCAACGGAAAATGTTTCCAGACCATCGGGCATCCCGGCCTCGTAGTGGCCGAGGGCGAGTTCCAGGTCAAGCACATGCTGTGCGCCGGCGCCGTGCTGCCGTTCAAGCTCGGCGAGAACCTTGTCGGCTTCATGCGTGCGTTGGCGCAAGCGGGCGAACAGGTAGATGTTCTCCTTGGGATGATGCAACTTTTCGGGAAACTCTTCGAGATAGGAAATCATCGCCCACAGGACGCGGAAGTCCGGCCGGGTATTTTTCGTCCGGCTTTCACGAACCAGATAGCGCAGGCCATGAGCCACCGCCGCGAGCGAACGGTGCTCGTCGTGAATGATACTCAACGCCGAGTTAAGCATGGTTCAGGCGGAATCAGGATTCGTTCAGCGATAGACCAGCACCGGAATCTTCGAGTGGGTCAGCACCTTTTGCGTTTCGGAACCGAGCAGAAGGCCGCTGAAGCCTCGCCGGCCGTGCGATGCCATGAAAATCAGGTCGGCGCCTGCGGTTTCGGCGGCAGCGATGATCGCCTCATAGGGGATGTCGCTGACGGAACTAAGGGAGGCGCTGACGACACCTTCGGCTTTTGCTGCAGCTTCGTGGGCAGCAAGAATCTCCTGCGCCTGCTGCTCGGCCATTTCGGCGAATTTGTCCGGCGTAGTCGGGTCGATCAGTGCGCCTTCGCCATAGAAGGCCACCGGATAGTCCGGCTTCGCAAAAAAGAAGGTGATCTTCGCCCCGGTTTCCCTGGCAAACGCAATCGCGCGTTTTACGGTATCGGATGAAAGCGGCGAGCCGTCGGTGGGAACGAGTATGTGCTTGAACATGGAATGGGTCCTTTGAGTGGATGGCGCCAGCCTAGCGTACCAACGAACAGCAAGCTTGATCAAGGTCAACAGCAGACTGAACTATACCCGAGCGGCATCGGGCACAATAGCCCTGTGGCGGTGGGGGATCATGGCTTGCCGCCCGTGAAGTGGAGAATCATCATGAGCAACGGCAAATCAAGCAAATCTCCCGCAACTCCCCAGGCGGCATGGCGCGCCGTGAATCAGGCGGTCGAGGCCAAGGTCGATCCGATCGGGATGACCACCCCGCTGATGCATGCACAACTGGCCTGGTTGTCGCATCCTCAGGAACTGTCCGAGACACTGACCGAGTTCTCGGCCAAATTGTGGGATCTGCAGACACATTCCTGGCACCGCGCTCTGGGCATGGCAAGCAAGGACGTCGTGTCGCCCAATCCCGACGATACGCGCTTCGCCGATCCGATCTGGAGCGATTCCGCAAGCTGGGACATCGTCAAGGAATGGTATCTGATGATGACTCACCAGGTGCAGGACATGCTCTATGAAACGCCGGGCCTGTCGAACCGCGACCGGCGCCGCGCCGCTTTCTGGTGGCGAAAGTGGCTCAACGCAGTGGCGCCGACCAATTTCCTGCTGACCAATCCGGCGGCCATGCAGAAAGCCATGGAAACCCGCGGCGAAAGCCTGCTCAAGGGCTTCAACAACTTCGTCACCGATTTTCAGGCCGGTGACGTGCAGATGGCGCGGCCGACGGATTTCACGGTCGGCAGGGATCTGGGAACGACGTCGGGCAAAGTGGTGTTTCGCAATCAGTTGCTGGAGGTACTGCACTACACGCCGACCCGCGAGAAGGTTTTCGAAACGCCCATCGTCATCGTTACGCCGTGGATCAACAAGTTCTACATCCTCGACCTGAACGCCAAGAAGAGCATGGTCAAGTTTCTCGTCGACCAAGGCTTCGACGTCTATATCACCAGTTGGAAGAACCCGACCGCGGACATGCGTGACGTCACTTTCGACGACTACCTGATGGAGGGCATCGGCCGCATCATCGAAACCGCGCAAGGCATCTCCGGATCGGCCAAGGTGCATGCCGTCGGCTACTGCATCGGTGGGGCCGCCTTGGCGGCCTGGATGGCCTGGGCCAACGCACATTATGCGAAGGCGGATGTACCGGTCGAAGCGATCACGCTGCTGACCACACTGGTCGACTACCACAAGCCCGGTGACATCGAGGTGTTCCTCGACGAGAACAGCATCAAGTGGCTGGAAAAGTCGATGGCCGAAAAAGGCTACCTTGACGGCAAGGAAATGGCATCGGCATTCCGCCTGTTGCGTTCCAACAGCCTGGTCTGGCATTACGTGGTGCGCGGCTACCTGTTCGGCGAGGCGCCGCCGCCTTTCGATGTCCTGTTCTGGAACATGGATTCGACCCGCATGCCGGCCGCGATGCACAGCTGGTATCTGCGCAATCTCTATCTCGAGAACCTGCTGATCAAGAAGGACGCGCTGAACCTGGCCGGCGAGAATATCGATCTCGGACGGATTTCCCAGCCGCTGTATGCCGTGTCGGCCGAGGACGATCACATCGCGCCCTGGCGGCAGACCTTCCGCATCAACAACTTTGTTGCCGGACCACGCCGCTATGTGCTGTCGACTTCCGGCCATATCCTCGGCATCGTGAATCCCGTGGTAAACCCGCCCAAGCGCGATTACCGTGTCGGTGCGGCCGAACGGCACGATACGCCGGAAGAGTGGCGCGAGCGGGCGGAACAGCATCGGGGCAGCTGGTGGGAAGACTGGATGGCCTGGCTCAAGCCGCAATCGGGCAAGCTGGTGGCCGCGCCACCAGTCGCGACGAAAACGTTCCCGGCACTCGCGGATGCGCCGGGCACCTATGTGCTTGAGGTTTGATCCCCTGGCATGGCTCCCAGTTCAGGGTCGTGACGCGCCTGTCGTCCCGATTTCCGCAGTGATGTGCGTATTGGAGTCGCCGGGCGCTTGACGGCGGTCAATGTTACGGGGTGGGGCAGCCTCCAGAATCCGGCATAGTCCAAACGGAGTCTGTCCCCATGTCGATCACTGCACCGCTTTTTCAGCATCACAAACATTGCGATGAAATATTTGCCGACGCGGAAGAAGCCTGCGGGAAGGGTGACTGGACGGCCGGTGCAGCGGCCTTCGAGTGCCTGCGTGGACAGCTTGAGACTCATTTCGCCAGCGAGGAAGACCTCCTGTTCCCGGCCTTCGAAGCGGCTACCGGCATGACCTCCGGTCCTACCGAAGTCATGCGCGGTGAGCACCGCCAGATGCGCGACCTGCTGGCCCAGATGCAGGGTGCGGTCGAGTCTCGCGACAGCGATGCCTTCGGCGGTGCCGCGGAGACCTTGCTGATCCTGATGCAGCAGCACAACATGAAGGAGGAAAACATCTTGTATCCGATGTGCGACAACGCCCTGAATTCCTCGGATGTCGGCGCCGCGCTGGCCGAGCGGCTGAAATAATCATGACCACGATCATCGACGGGCGGGAGCTGCAGCCGCCGGAACCGATGGAGCGGACCCTGGCGGCGCTGGACGGCCTGGCCGACGGCGACGACTTGCTCCTCCTGCTGTACTGCCAGCCGCACCCGCTGTTCAACATCCTGAGGAACAACGGCTACGTCTGGACCGAGGAGCTTCTGCCCGAGGGCACGCGCGAGATCCGGATTCGCAAAGCTCCGGGCTGAAGGCGGAAGGCGCTGACCGGATGCACCCGAATCTTTCCTTCGATCAGGCGCCGCCGATATCCGTACCTTACCGCTTCTTTCTGGTGGCGCCCTGGTTCGGCGTGATGGCAGGGATTCTGCTGGGATGGTCCGGTCCCGATGCATTTGCTTCGCGGTGGACGCCCGAGGTTTTGGCGCTGACTCATCTGATCGCGCTGGGTTTCATGCTCCAGGCCATGAGCGGAGCCCTGTTTCAATTCATCCCCGTTGCCGTGGGCGGCAATGTCTGGCACTCCAGGCTGGTGGCCAATGCCGTGCAACCCATGCTGGTGCTGGCCACGCTGCTGCTCGTCGCGGGTTTCCTGTTCAGCCGTCCGGGCCTGCTGTCTGCCGCGGTTCCGCTGTTTCTGTTGGCGGTGGGGGGCTTCGTCATCGCGGTCGCGCTTGCGCTGTGGCGCACGCCGGCGACAGGCATGACCCTTTGGGCGATGCGCATGGCGATTGGCGGCCTGGCGGTCACCGTGCTGCTCGGCGCGCTCCTCGCCGAATCGCTGGCGCGTGGATTGACGGTATCCATCGTCGAACTGACCAACATCCATCTGGCATGGGGGCTGGGCGGTTGGGCGCTGATGCTGCTGGCCGGGGTGTCCTACCACGTGGTGCCGATGTTTCAACTGACGCGGCCCTATCCGCTGTGGTTCGCCCGCGGCTTCGGGCCGCTGCTGCTGTTCTTGCTGCTGGCGTGGTCAGGACAGTATTTCCTCGACGAGCCGCGCTGGCCGATGGCAGCCGGGCTACCCCTGCTGGCCATTTTTTTCGCCTACGGCGGAATGACCCTCTGGCTGCAGTACACGCGCCGCAGAAAAATACATGACGCGACGTCCCTCTACTTCCGGGTGGCGATGCTGTCGCTGCTGGCCTTTGCCATTTCCGGTGCCGCCTTCTTTTTGATCCCGGCAATCGGCGCCGATCCGCGATCGGTGGTCTGGCTGGGTGTGCTGGCCTTCGCCGGCGTCTTCGTTTCCGCCATCACGGGAATGATGTACAAGATAACGCCCTTCCTGAACTGGCTGCATCTGCAGCGCCTGGGCGCCCCGATGTCGGCCGTACCCAACATGAAAAAAATGCTTGCCGCCGAAATGATGACCGGGCAACTGCGTTTGCATGTGCTGGCCTTGCTGCTGCTGCTGGCGGCGGTCTGGTTGCCGGGGTTGGCGCGTCTGGCCGGGATGGCCTTTGCGGCCTCGAGCGCCTGGTTGGGCTGGAACCTGATCAGCGCGGTGCGCCGCTACCAGACCTTCAGAGATCAAATTCGCGCAGTCGCTTTACATTGTTGATGGTGATCTGCTTGCCGCTGACACCGATCAGGCCGTTGACCGTGAGATCGTGAAAAATTCGCGACAGTGTCTCCGGCGTCAGATTGAGGCGCGAGGCGATCACCTGTTTCGAGGTCGGCAGGGAAATGTCGAACGTGCCTTCGCAGGCGCCTTCCTGGGGACATTGCTGCAGCAGGTAGCCGACGACGCGCTGCGCCGAGGAACGCAGGGAGTAGGTTTCGACATCCTGCACCAGGGAATGAAGTCGCATCGAAAGCCCGGCCAGCATGCGCCGCGCGAACAGGGGGTCGGTTTCGAGCAGATCGAAAACCGGGCCGCTGTTGATATGCAGCAGCAAACTGTCGACCAGGCCTTCGGCAAAAATCGGGCAGGGGCGGCCGAGGAACATGATGGCTTCGCCGAAGCTCTGGCGCGGCCCGACGATCTGCATCACCTTTTCGTTGCCTTGGGAGGACGGGAAGGCCAGCTTGATCTGACCGAAGACCACGACGTAAAAACCCTTGAGCAGGTCGCCCTTCTGGAACAGCATTTCGCCCTTGGAAAGTCGGCGCTCGCGACACGCCGTTTCAAGCACGGCAATCTGGTCCGGCGCAAGTTCCTGGAACAGTGGAAGGCGGGAAAGAATCTGCGGGATGTCGAGCTTGGTGTCGTGCATGGTTTCGGGCAGGGATTCGTACGGGGCTTGGGGCAGGGGGATACAGTTTGTTTGCCGGCAGAACCTTACCATGCATCGTGCCAGGAGAGAAAACCGTAATGCGCCTGCCGGTATTGTTCGCCGCACCCCACCGCCCGATGTTCCTCGCGGGTACCGTCCAGGCTTTGGCCGTCATGGTGTTCTGGTCGCTGGAACTGGGCGGCCGCTACCTCGGGCTCTGGCCGGTTCCGGCGTGGCCGCTGCTGGCCGTATTCCCGCCGCCGGTACTCCACGCCCTGCTGCTTTCGTGCGGCGTGTTTCCCTTTTTCATGTTCGGCTTCATCCTTACCGCCGGTCCGCGCTGGCAGGGCGCGGACGAATCGTCGCAGCGGGATTTCGTCCCCGCGTTCGTGTTGCTGGCCTGCGGCTGGCTGTTGGTCTGGGCGGCCTTGCTTCAGCCGCAACTGCTGGTCGCCGGCCTGGCCCTGGCCTTGGCCGGTTGGTTGGCGGTGGCTTGGCGGCTCACGCGTCTTGTCCGGCATCGGGCGACGGACCGCGAGCACATCGGCTTTGTCGCACTGGCGGCCTGGCTCGGGGTGGCGGCGATGGGCGCTTTTGCGGTCTTCGCCGGCGGCGGGGCGTTGCCGTGGGCGCGGCTTGGAATTTCGCTGGCTGTCTGGGGCTTCTTGTTGCCGGTGTTTCTTGCCGTGGCGCATCGCATGCTGCCTTTCTTCACATCTTCCGCGGTGCGCGGCTACGTCGTTTACCGTCCGCCATCGGCCTTGCGCAGCCTGATCGGGTTGAGCTTCGCGCACGGCGGCCTGGCATTTTTTGAGCGGATCGAATGGCTCTGGCTGGCGGACCTGCCGGCCATGCTTGTCGCCGTCCGCCTGGCCTGGCTGTGGTGGAGTCCTGCGGCCCTGGCAAACCGGATGCTTTCCGTGCTGCATGTCGCGTTCGCCTGGCTGGGCGCCGCTTTCGCCCTGTTTGCGCTGCAGAGCCTGCTCTGCAATGCGGTTCCGGGTTTCCTCGGGCAGGCGCCGCTGCATGCCTTGACGCTCGGCTTTTTTGCTTCCATGCTGATCGGCATGGCCTCGCGCGTAACCATGGGACATTCCGGCCGGCCGGTCGCTGCGGATGACGCGATGTGGCGGGCTTTCTGCATGATGCAGGCGGCAGCGGCATTGCGGGTGATCAGCGAATTGCCGGCGCTGCCGGGCGCCCATACGCTGATGTGGCTGTCGTCATTGCTCTGGCTGGGCAGCTTCGGGCAGTGGGCATGGCGTTTTGCGCCGGCTTTCTGGCGCCCGCGCGCGGACGGCAAAGAGGGTTAGGCGCATGTACCTCGCCGTCAAATACGTGCATGTGATCAGCGTGGTCTTGAGCCTGACCGGCTTTTTCCTGCGCGGCATCCTGATGATGCGCGATTCGCCCCTGCTCGGTGCCCGCTGGATCAGGGTGGTACCGCACATCAACGATACCGTGTTGCTGGTCGCGGCTTTGTCGCTGGCCGCGATGTCGGGCCAGTATCCGTTCGTGGTCGGCTGGGTCACCGCAAAAGTGCTGGGCGTGATCGCCTACATCATTCTCGGCGCCCTGGCCTTGCGCGATGCGAGTACGCGCCGGATGCGGATCGTCTGCTGGTTTGCGTCGCTTGCGGTATTCGGCTGGATCGTGTCGGTGGCCCTGACACGCCAGCCGCTGGGATTTCTCGCCGCAGCGAACTAGCCGATGCGTCCGTCAGCCGGTGTCAGCAGGGTCTTGAGCCGGGGAATATCCACGATGCGGATGTGTTTCTGCTGCACCGAGATCAAGCCATCGTCCTGGAAACGCGAGAAAGCGCGGCTCACGGTTTCCAGCTTGAGTCCGAGATAGGAGCCGATTTCCTCGCGCGTCATGCGCAGGTGAAACTCGGCCGGGGAATAGCCGCGCGCGCTGAAGCGCTGCGAGAGGTTGAGCAGGAAGGCTGCCAGGCGCTCTTCCGCGCGCATGGTGCCGAGCAGCATCATGACGCCGTGGTCGCGTACGATCTCGCGGCTCATGACCTTGTGCAGATGGTGTTGCAGCGAGTGGATTTCGCTGGAGAGCATTTCCAGTTCAGTGAACGGGATCAGGCAGACTTCGCTGTCTTCCAGGGCCACGGCATTGCAGGTATGGATTTCGGTGCTGATGCCGTCCATGCCGAGGATCTCGCCGGCCATTTGAAAGCCGGTGACCTGGTCGCGGCCGTCTTCGGTCAGCACGTCGGTCTTGAAGAATCCGGAGCGGACGGCGAAGATCGATTCGAACGGGTCGCCGGCACGATACAGATAGTGTCCGCGCTTCAGCTTGCGCCCGCCGCCGATCAGGCTGTCCAGCCGCCCCATGTCAACATCCGACAAGCCGAAGGGCAGGCACAGCTCACGCAGGTTGCACTGCGAACAGGCGACCTTTAACCCCGGGGTGATAAGGGGAATTACATTCTGCTTGACGTTTGCATGCACGCTGGATGGGCTACCCGGTTCAGGGGACCTCGTTGACTTTTATCAATGCAAATTATTTGCAATTGCGGCATCGTATACACTTAAAGCAGTTATGTCGCGCCTACCGCAATTTCCCACATCGAGCCCATGGATTATCAGGAACTCATTTTCGACCCGCAGGTAATCCGCCGTTTCGATGTCAACGGCCCGCGCTACACATCCTATCCAACCGCCGACCGCTTCGTCGAGGCCTTCGGCGCCGACGATTACATCCGCTGGCTGGGCAAGCGGACGGTGGGCGGTATAGGACGCCCTCTTTCATTATACGTCCACATCCCTTTCTGCAATACGATCTGCTACTACTGCGCCTGCAACAAGATCATCACCAAGGATCACGGCCGTTCCGCCAAGTACATCAAGTATTTGGGGAAGGAAATCGCCATGCAGGAAGCGGCGCTGGACGGCAGCCGCGATGTGGTCCAGTTGCACTTCGGCGGCGGTACGCCGACCTTCCTCGCGCACGACGAAATGCAGCGCCTGATGGACATCATCCGCAAGCACTTCCGCTTGTTGCCAGGCGGCGAGTACTCGATCGAGGTCGATCCGCGCAAGGTCGGCCGCGACAATGTCAGGCAGCTCGCCGACCTCGGCTTCAACCGCATGAGCGTCGGCGTGCAGGACTTCGCGCCGGATGTGCAGGTGGCCGTGAATCGCGTGCAAAGCCTCGAGGAAACCAAACTGGTCATCGATTCAGCG
>CAIZKA010000255.1 GCA_903933395.1 uncultured beta proteobacterium
CTACCGCCTGCGCCGGTAGTAAACTCAGTCGTGAGTATGAAACCAGGAGCGGCAGAGGGTACTGTCGTCGGGACGGCAGTGGATGCGCCAGCACCACCGTAGATAGTGATGTCAGACGGATCGAGCAACCAGGTGCCGACCCGCCCCTGTGGAGCGCGGGTATCGACGCGGATGCCATCGACCGCCAGATAACTCTTGCCGGAGGTTTCGACGAAACCGCCATTGCCGCCCGTTGCGCCACCCCGTGCGGAAATGCTGCCGTAAGCCCGCGTCGTGTCGTCGGCCCAGACAATCACCGTGCCGCCATCGCCGACTTTTCCGGCATCGGCTTTCAGGCTGGCATTGGGGCCGAAGTAACTGATGCTGGCATTCTGGATGTCCGGATTCTTGCCTTGGTAGTCGCCGCCGACGAGGATCTTGCCGCCGCCCGCATTGGTGTCACCGATACCCGAGGCGTCAATTTCAGCGTTGCCCATGACCGCGACGCGATTCCCCAGCACTTCGACGCTGCCGCCCTTGGTGCCGGTGGTGACGATGCGACCGTTGCCGTCGACGTAGGCGTCCTGGCTGGCCTTGAGGAAGACGCGCCCGCCTTCGCTGACCACGCTGCTGGCGTTGACCGTGCCGCTGTTCCGGACGATGACGCCGGCGATGCCGATGCGGCCGGCTTCGGCCGTGATGGTGCCGAGGTTGGTGGCGTTACCTTCACTGCCCGTGATGTCGACCTTGACGCCCGGGGTGGCGCTGTCGATCAGGCTGACGGTGGCGCCGGCGGCCAGTATGGTTTCGCCCTTGGGGGTGGTGATGATGCCTTCGTTCGTGACGTTGCTGCCGATCAGATAGACGCTGCCGCCGGCCGGGGTGCGGATTTCACCCTGGTTGATGACGTTCTTGGCGCTGCTGTCGTTGATGAAGACGTTGCGTCCGGCAAGGAAGTCTTCGTTGCGGATGTTGAGCGTGCTGGCGACGAAGCCGGCGACGTCGACGCGACCGCCGGGGCCGACAAAGATGCCGGCGGGGTTGACCAGCCAGACACGGCCGTTGGAGCTGAGGGTGCCGTAGATGGCCGTCGGGTCGTTCAGGACGCGGTTGAGTACGGTACTGGAGGCGGAGGTCTGGGCGAAATGGGTGGTTTCACCGGCCTGAATAGAGAACTTTTGCCAGTTGATGATGGCGCCGTTGGTGTTGGTGACCGTCAGGACCTTGCCGGCCTGGTTGAAGCTGGCCGCGCCATTGACTACCGCGGGATTCACCGGCAGCGACAGGGCGGGGGCGCTGAGGAAGCACGCGGCAACAGCGGCGACGCCGAGGCGGACAGGCGTGGAGAGCCGGGAGACGGGCTTGCGGGGGGGGTTCTGGTGGCTCATATGCAAACTCCAAGGGCGGGACAGCCGCCGATACACGTTTTGGTCTTATAGCGCTAAAGCAGGTGGTCTGCCATGCAGTAAGTCACACTCAAGTACAAATTGTTGCCCTGTTCCGACTGGCCTGGAAGCTAGAAACCGAAGGCAACCCCGACGTGGCCGCGGTAAGTGCCTTCGGACTGGACATTGGGCAGGCCGTGGGGCGAATAACCGTCGAGGACCCGCGCCACATCGAAGCGGGCACTGATGTCCTTCTTGAGGTTGTAACGCAAACCAAGACCCGCCGAGGCAATACCGACGTGCCGATTTATCGCCGGCGCGAGCGCGCCCGGGGTGGTGTTGAAACTGAAACCCTGGGCCGCATCAAGGAACCCCAGCAACTTGAAACTTCCCGGGACACCCATGTCGGTCGCGAAGTCCGGCGTATAGACCTCGAGATTGGCCACGTAGCCGCGATCCCTGGCGATCACGCGCTCATTGAAGCCGCGCACGGTAGTCCAGCCGGTGAGGCCCAGCTGCTCGACGTTGGGCAGGCCGTGGTGCGCGTACTGCCCGTTCAGGGCGGCTCTCACCAGCCAGTCGCCGCCGACTGCAGCGAAATAGCTGCCGCCCGCCCGGATCACGGAATAGTCGTCCCTGACCTTCCAGCCCGACGCCGCGGAGTAGTTATCCTGGGGATCGAGGATACCGGGGAAGGGATAGTCGGCGCCCGTCGGGAGGTTCTTCAGCGCAGTGACGTAGAAATCGATGTTTTCGCCCGGCCTCTGCCACTGGCCGCTGTAGGTGGCGGAAATCGGCCGCAAGGTGAAGGGCGTACAACCGGCGACACCATAGGGCGTTTTGATGCCGGCGGTGGTGCAGGTATTGTTCAGGTACTTGTAGTCGTAGGCCAGCACCGCCTTCGAGGTGTATTCGCCGGCGCGCGCAAAATTGTGGTTGTAGCGCAGCGAGAAGATATCGCCCTTGCCGTTGATCCCGAGAGCGCTGCCCAGGGCCTGCGTGGAGGACGGGGTGTTGGTGCTGGAATTGGCGTAAATGAAGTCGATGCTGTCACCCAGTGAATACAAGGGCAGGCGGTAGCCGATGCTGTAAATATCGAGTTTCACACCGTCGCCGTCAGTTCGCCAGGGCAGCACCCGCCTACCGCCGATCTTCATGCGGCCGGGGGGGTCCACCGCGGTCATGTAGGCCACGGTCAATACCTGGTCGCTGTTGAACAGGTTGGCGTTCTGGTAGGAAACGCC
>CAIZKA010000256.1 GCA_903933395.1 uncultured beta proteobacterium
GCCCTTGCTCGGTATAGCCGTGATCGGCGTATTCGGCACCGCGCTTGTCGAACAGTTCCAGCACGTGCTGCCGGACCTTACCCGGCGCCACGTCGTAGAGCAGCATGTCGCGGTTGTCGTCGATGGCCTCGGCGATGCGCTGCGCCAGCGCCGTGGTGAACTCCATGCGTTGTTCCGGCAGAAGTTCGCGATAGGCAACGCGGTCCGCGGCCAGTGCGAGAAAAACCATGAACTCGCAGACGAAATCGAAATAGGCACTGCCCAGGTCGATATCGTATTCGGCCTGGCGCATGCGTTTGATCGATTCGATCGCCAGTTTCCAGGCCAGCATGGCGATGACGCCGGCAAGCTCCGTCATCGAGCGCGGCTTGCCGCCGGCGTGGAAGCTGGAGCGGATCCTAATGGCCATTTAGGCCTGGCCTCAATGAACGCGGAACGAGGACGTCGTCATTCCGGCGGACGCCGGAATCCAGTGCGGCGCCGCATCTGGATTCCGGATCAAGTCCGGAATGACGAACAACCGCGTACCCACGCAATTCATATCGACCGATAGGCTAATACCCACCTTTGCCTTTCGGTTGGGGTAGACCGCCGACCTTGCATCCTTCTTTCGCCGCACCGCCGTCGGGAAAGAGTTCGAACAGCAGCGCGCTGTCGGCTTCGGGCATGTCGCCTTCCTCCTGCAGGCCCTTGATCAGGTTGCGCATGTTCGGCGTGTGGCCGTCTTCCTTGAACTTGTTGCGCAGGTAATTGACGACCTTCCAGTGCTGGTCGGTCAGCGTGATGCCGCAGGCGGCGGCGATGATGGGCACCGCTTCCTCGCTGAAATCGGGTTCCAGCAGGTAGCCGTAATCGTCGACTTCCTTTTCGACGCCGTTGATGGTGTAGCTCATGGGGACTCTCCTCTAACTTAGTCACCCCTTCCCACGGGGAAGGGGCTGGGGGATGGGTGGTCAATTGCAGGTCTTACCTGCGCACGGCCGCTAGGCCTTGCGCAGGTAAAACTCGTGAATCCCGCGTCCGGATTCATGCGCAGACAGCAGTTCGGCCGCGCCGGCCTTGGCCCAGGACGTGATGTCGTCGGCCGAGCCGGGACAATCGCTGACCAGTTGCAGCACTTCGCCGGCCTTCATGCCGTCGAGCAGCTTTTTCGCCTGGACGATAGGACCGGGGCAGGAGACGCCGCGCATGTCGAGCGTGACATGGGCGATCAGCGTGGTGCTGGCGCCGCCGGCGCGGCGGATCATGTAGGCGGTCTTGCCATCGGCCTGTTTCTCGCTGCCGAGCACCACATTTCCGGTCACCTTCGCCCAGGAGAACAGGTCGTCCGCGGTTCCCGGACAGTCGGAAATCAGGCGCAGGGTCTGGCCCGGCTGCAAATCGTCGATCAGCTTTTTCGCGCCCAGCAGGGGCGCCGGACATGGCATGCCGCTGACATCGAGCACCACGGTGGCAAGTTCGGACATCGGAAATCTCCTTTGTTATTCGCCGACGGCGGCGACGGTTTTATGGGGAACGAACAGGCCGCAGCCGAGCGCACGATGTCCGCCCAGACCGGCTTCCTGCACGGCCAGCGAATCAGCGGCGCCAAGGCCATGCAGCATGAGGCTGAAGCCGCGCACCAGTCCTTCAGCGGTGCGCAGTTCGCGGGCCTTGCCGGTAATCAGCTGCGGTTTCAGGCCGCGTTCGGCCAGCAAGGCAGCACAACGTTCAAGGAACTCGATTTCATCATCTGCTCCGACGCTGACGAAATGCGAATAAACCACGCCGCGGGCGGGGAACAGCAGACGCACACTGCATTTTCCAAGTTTCAGGGCCATGCCGTCGAGATCGAGTTGCGTGCCGGCCAGGAAGTCGGCGCTGGCGCTACGGCGAATTGGCAGGCGCAAGGCCATGCGGCTGCGGCGGCCGACGAAGCGCACGCCATTGCCACGCGCCAGGCCGGACAGCGGCAGGATGCCGGCCTCCGGCTCGTCATCGAACCAAGGCAAGGCCCGCCGCACCGCGAAGGACAAGGCACTGGCATGGTCGTCGCCCAGCGTTGCGTCTTCGAGCGCAAACACCACGTCGACCATCAGACTTGAAGCCTCGTCCGGGGAGTAATTCAAGCTTCGATCCCTTCCTGCTCGGTCCCGCCCGGTTGCGTCGCGGCCCAGGTGCAGAGCACCCTGCCCCAGCGCGCGGCGGTAGCCGGATCGATGTCGAAAATCGTGAAGCGGCTGCCCTCGCGGATGCGCGTGCGCAAAAGCGGCATGCCGCCGGCTTCGAAGATGAACTGCTGTAGTTCTATCTCCTGGTTGCCGATGGGCACGCGAAATTTGTCGAGCGAGGTGACGGTATCCAATGGGGTTCCTTTAGGGTGCGGACTATGGCATCGACGGAGGGTTTACAGCCATCACCGCGTGGGAGTGCAAGCATATAACCCTTTCGGGTAGGTGCAATTACCTGCTGGGAGTATGGTTTGTGCACCGCACACAAACCTATGATTCCATTATCGAGTTACCCCCGACCACAAGGAGCGAGACCATGGCCAAGCCCATGCACCCAACACCGAATCTGGATCAACTGGAAAGCGGCCCCTGGCCGAGCTTCGTCACCGGCTTGAAGCGACTGGCCAAGGACAAGGATTACGTGGTCGACATCCTCGGCCACCTCGAGCATTCCTACCAGACCCGCAAGGGCTACTGGAAGGGCGGCACGGTCGGCGTGCGCGGTTACGGCGGCGGCATCATTCCCCGCTTTACCGAAATCAAGGATGAGGCTGGCAACCCGGTATTCAAGGACGCCGCCGAATTCCACACGCTGCGCGTCATGCCGCCCCCCGGCATGCACTACAACACGGCGACGCTGCGCCAGTTCTGCGACATCTGGGAAAAGCACGGCTCCGGCCTGATCGCCTTCCACGGCCAGTCGGGCGACATCATGTTCCAGGGCGCCACCACGGAAAACGTGCAGAAGGCCTTCGACGAGATCAACGATATGGGCTTCGATCTCGGCGGCGCCGGCCCGGCCGTGCGCACCTCGATGTCCTGCGTCGGCGCCTCGCGCTGCGAGCAGTCCTGCTACGACGAAGCCAAGGCGCACCGCCAGGTGCTCAACACCTTCCTCGACGACATCCACCGCCCCGCCCTGCCCTACAAGTTCAAGTTCAAGTTCTCCGGCTGCCCCAACGACTGCATGAACTCCATCCAGCGTTCGGACATGGCCGTGATCGGCACCTGGCGCGACAACATCCGCACCGACGATGCGCTGGGCAAAAAGTGGTTCGCCAAGCACGGCATGAACGAACTGGTGAATGACGTCGTCGCCCGCTGCCCGACCAAGGCCATCCAGATCAAGGAAATCAAGGATGTGCGCAAGGCCGACAACATCAGCAGCGTGGCGCTGAACGACAGCCAGTGCCTGGAAATCGACAACAAGGACTGCGTGCGCTGCATGCACTGCATCAACGTCATGACCGGTGCCCTGGCGACCGGCACGGACAAGGGCGCGACGATCCTGATGGGCGGCAAACGCACGCTGAAGATCGGCGACCTGATGGGCACCGTGGTGGTTCCCTTCCTGCCCCTGAAGACCGATGAGGACTACGAGAAACTGGTCGAACTGGGCCAGAAGACCATCGACTTCTTCGCCGAAAACGCGCTGGAGCACGAGCGCACCGGCGAAATGATCGAACGCATCGGGCTGGTCAACTTCCTCGAAGGCATCGAGGTTGATATCGATGCCAACATGGTGTCTACGCCGCGCATGAATCCCTATGTAAATACCATTGGCTGGGACGACGAAGTCGCCAGGATCAACGCCAAAAAAGCCGCTGCCTGAGGAGATTGAACATGAATGCACCCACCCCCGCCGCCCCGCTGCGCAAAGCCATCGAATGCGGCGTGCCGGACAACAAGCCGCACCTGCACCCGACGCTGCTGAAAAACTACGGCAACTGGAAGTACCACGACCGGCCCCGTCCCGGCGTGCTGCACCATGTGTCGCATACGGGCGATGAAATCTGGACCGTGCGCGCCGGCACCCAGCGGCAAATGGATTTGTTTACGATTCGCAAGCTGTGTGACATTGCAGACACCTATGCCGATGGACACGTGCGGTTCACGATCCGCTCCAACATCGAGTACATGGTGTCGGACGAGTCCAAAGTGGCACCACTGATTGAGTCTCTCACCAGCAATGGCTTTCCGGTCGGCGGCACAGGAAAC